>JACCZA010000311.1 GCA_013696185.1 Actinomycetota bacterium | reverse complement strand
GCGAAGGCCTGCGAGGCGGTCGCGGTCGTGACCGGCGCCGGCAACGTGCGCCTGTTCGCGAGCCTCGGCGCCGGACGGGTGATCGAGGGGGGGCCGACGATGAATCCCTCCACGCAGGAGATTCTCGACGCGATCGAGGCCTCGACAGCCGGCGAGGCGGTCGTGCTGCCGAACAACCGCAACGTCGTCATGAGCGCGGATCAGGCCGCCGCACTCGCAGGGAAGCCCGTGTGCGTGGTGCGGACGGAGTCGATCCAGGCCGGCCTCGCGGCCATGGTCGCCTACGACCCGGCGCGCACGGCCGAGGCGAACGCGGTCGAGATGCACGAGGCGCTCGAGGGTCTCGCGACCGGCGCGATCGCGATCTCCTCGAAGGCCGCGGAGGTCGACGGCGTGCACGTGCGCGAGGGCGCCTACCTCGGGCGCGTGGCGACGAAGGCCGTCGCCTCAGGTGAGAGCTTCGACGAGGTGGCGTGCGCCGTCGCGGACCGTCTGCTCTCCGAGCCGCGCGAGCTCCTGACGCTCGTGGTGGGGGAGACCGAGCCCGATCTCGCGGCTCTCATCGAGCATCTCTCGCAGCGCCACCCGCTCGTCGAGCTCGACGTGCAGGTCGGCGGCCAGCCGCACTACCCGCTGCTGCTGTCGGTCGAGTGACTCGCCCCACGGCGGATCCGGGACGGCCCCTAGGCCACCCCCGCCCCCCTGCGTAGAGTCTCGGTCGTGGATCCGCCGATCCGCCTGCTGCTCGTGGAGGACAACGAGGGCTTCCGCGACGCTCTGCGGCTCCTCCTCGAGCTGCGCTCGGACGTCGAGGTCGTGGCCGTCGTGGGCAACGGCGAGGAGGCCGTCCCCGCCTGCCTGCTGCACCGGCCCGACGTGGTGCTGATGGATTACCGCCTGCCGGGGCTCGACGGCGTCCAGGCCACAGCCGCCGTACGCGAGGCGCGTCCCCAGATCGCCGTGATCTGCCTGACCGCCGAGGTGAGCGCCCGTGAGGAGGCCGCCCTGCTGGCTGCCGGCGCCGTCGCGTGCGTGCGGAAGGACGGCGACCTGGCCGGGCTGATCGGCGCCGTGCACGGTGCGGCCGGCCGTCTCGTCGCGGCGGACTGAGGCGGGCGTGGAGCTCACAGCCGCCAACACGGCGATCGTGCTCGACTCGACAGCCGACTATCCCGAGGCGCACACGCGCTTCGCCAACTGGCGCGTCATCCCCCTCTACGTCCGCTTCGGCGACGTCAGCTTCCGCGACTACGTCGACCTCGCGCCCGAGGAGTTCTACAGCCGTCTGCGCGCCGCCACGACCCTGCCGACGACGTCCCAGCCGACACCGCAGGACTTCCTCGACGCCTACGGCGGCCTCGCGGCCTACGAGCGAATCTACTCCCTGCACATCTCCGGCAAGCTCTCCGGCACCGTCGAGAGCGCGCGGATCGCCGCTGCCGAGCTCGGCGGCGACCGCGTGCGCGTGCTCGACTCCGGGACTGCCTCGGCCGCCCTGGCGCTGCTCGCGCTCGCCGTGCAGCGGCTGCTCGACCGCGGTACGAGCGACGAGGAGGTGACGCAGCTGATCGCGGCGTTCGGGCGCGAGGCCGGACTGCTCTTCACCGTCGACACGCTCGAGTACCTCGCGCGCGGCGGGCGGATCGGCAAGGCGCAGGCCTTCGCGGGCCAGCTGCTGCACATCAAGCCGATCCTCGGCATCCGCGACGGCGAGGTGGTGCCGATCAAGCGGGTGCGCGGCAACAATCGCGCCTTCGCCGAGTTGATCGCCCAGTTCACGGCGGCGACCGAGGACGGGCCGGAGCTCCGGGTCGGCATCGCGCACGCGGATGCCCCGGAGCGGGCGGAGGCGCTCGCCGCGATGGTGCGGCGCGAGCGGCCGCAGGCGCACATCGATCTCCTGACGACGCTCGGCGCAGTCGTCGGGGCGCACGCAGGGCCCGGCACTGTCGGATTTTTCTGGTTCCCCCAGAAGGGGTATCCGGCGTAGCCCCGAAGTTGGCGAACCACCAGATGCTGGACGAATCAGCGTCTCGGTGCATTGACGGGCACGTCTCCGATCGGCGGAGACGTGGTCAACGACAGGAGGGTCTGTATGTCTGACGTTCTTACGCTCGGGTCGGTCGACCGGGACGGGGCGCTGCGCGAAGCGCTCGACGGTCTCGGCGTCGACACCCGCAGCGGCTTTCTCAAGAAGGCCGCAGTCGGCGGGGGCGCCGCCGTCGCCGGCGCCGGCCTCTTCGCGGCGTTCCCCAACTTCGCGCTCGGCGCCCCCTCGCCGGCCCAGGACGTGAAGGTGCTCAACTTCGCGCTCCTGCTCGAGTTCCTCGAGTCGGAGTTCTACAAGGCGGCTCGCCGCAGCAACGGCCTGACGGGCGAGCTCAGCAGCTTCGCGAGCGTCGTCGGCCGGCACGAGGATGCCCACGTGGCCTTCCTCCGCGGCGCGCTCGGCTCGAAGGCGATCGCGAAGCCGACGTTCGACTTCGGCGACATCCCCTCCGATCCGACCCGGTTCGCGACGACGGCACAGACGCTCGAGGACACGGGTGTCGCTGCCTACAACGGCCAGGTCGCGAACGTGACGAAGGGCGTCCTCCGCGCGGCGGCGTCGATCGTGTCGGTCGAGGCGCGGCATGCGTCCTGGATTCGCGACATCAACGCGACGAATCCGGCCCCGAAGGGGTTCGACGACGCCAAGACGCAGGCCCAGATCACCGCTGCGGTCACCGCGACCGGGTTCATCAAGTAGATGGCCTCGGCGACCACCACTCAAGGAGACTCGATGACCGAACTGATGACCGACCTGCCGACGCTGGAGGAGGTCGACTCCGACGGCGCGATCCGGGAGGCTGCCGACCGGGTCCGGGGCGACTCGCGGGCGGGCTTCCTCGGCAAGGCGCTGCTCGCCACCGGCGGCCTCGTCGGCGGGGGAGCCGTGCTCGGGGCCCTCGCGCGTCCGGCGGCCGCTCAGACGGCGAACGACGTGGCGATCCTCAACTTCGCCCTCACGCTGGAGTACCTGGAGGCTGCCTTCTACACCGAGGCGACCTCGATGGGCGCGCTGGCGGGTCGGGACACCCTGACACGCAGGACGCTCCGGTTCGCCCAGACCGTGGGCGCGCACGAGCGGGCGCACGTCGCGTTCCTGCAGCGGGCGCTCGGCTCCGCCGCGGTCGCCCGGCCGCAGTTCAACTTCCGTGGCACCACGGAGAACAAGGAGCTGTTCGTCAAGACGGCGATCGTGCTCGAGGACACCGGCGTGAAGGCCTACAAGGGCCAGGCGCCGCTGATCGACACCCCGGCCGTCCTGATCGCCGCGGCGAAGATACACTCCGTCGAGGCCCGGCACGCGGCCTGGGTCCGGCACATCGCCGGCCAGCCGCCGGCCCCGGCCGCCTTCGACATGGCCGCCACGAAGTCGCAGATCCTGGCCGCCGTCGCCGGCACGCGCTTCATCGTGGGCGCGGGCGGCACCTCGGGTGGAGGCTCGCCTCGCTTCACCGGTTGACGCGCGTCACCGATCGACCTCGCCGCCGGGGCCGGCTGTTCGCGGCCTCGGCGGTGCTCGTCGTTCTGCTTGCCCCCACCGCTGCGCGGGGCGAGGAGCCGCCGCCGGACGTCCAGCCGCCGGAGACGTCGATCACGGCGGGGCCCGATCGGGTCGCCGTCTCC
>JACCZA010000307.1 GCA_013696185.1 Actinomycetota bacterium | reverse complement strand
GCGTGGGGGGAAACCTGCGGTTTGCCCCCGCGGGCCCCTTCCCTGACAGAGCACGTTGATCGAACAGGTGCTTGGCCTCCCGGGCGAGTGAATCGCCCTTCGGCCACGGACACCTCTCGCTGGCCGGACACCGGAAGAGGAACGGCGGCTCGACGCGCGGCCGCGCACTAGGCTCCTCGCTGCATGCGGCTCCGGCTCCGGCTCGAGTACGACGGCGGCGGGTTTCGCGGGTGGGCCGCCCAGCCGGGGCTGCGCACCGTCGAGGGGTCGCTCGGAGCCGCCCTCGACAGGGTCTTCCCGAGCTGGAGCCGGCTCGCCGTGGCCGGACGGACGGACACGGGCGTGCACGCGCTCGGCCAGGTGGCGAGCGTCGACGTCGACGGTGGCCCTGCGGTCGAGCGCGCCGCCGAGGCGCTGAACGCCGCTCTGCCGGGAGACCTCGCAGTCGTGGCCGCTGACGAGGTCTCCACCGACTTCCACGCTCGCCACTCGGCCCGCTCGCGGAGTTACCGCTATCGCATCTTCACCCGGCCGACGCGCTCGCCCTTCGAGCGCGGCCGCAGCCTCTGGCGCTTGCGGCCGCTCGACGAGAAGGCGCTCGCGGCGGCGGCACGGCTCCTGCCCGGGGAGCACGACTTCCGCGCCTTCACGCCCAGCCAGACCGAGCACGCGGACTTCCTGCGCACGATCGAGTCGGCGGCGTGGCAGCGCCGCGGCGAGGCGCTCGAGCTCGAGATCACCGCCGGCAGCTTCCTGCGCCACATGGTGAGGACGCTCGTCGGGACGATGCTCGAGCGCGAGCCGGCCGAGCTCGAGCGGCTCCTCGGGGGCCGCCCCCGCAGCGAGGCCGGGACGACGGCGCCGCCCGAGGGGCTGTACCTCGTGCGCGTCGACTATTGACCGGCGGGCGCCGCCGGGCCGTCCTACTACCATCGGACGATGCGGTTCCCCACCGTTCTCTTCGACCTCGACGGCACGCTGATCGACTCCGGCGCGATCATCCTCGCGTCGTTCCGCCACGCGACCCGGACCGTGCTCCAGCGGGAGATTCCCGACGCTCAGCTCCTCGCCGCGGTCGGCGGCTCGAACCTGCGCGAGCAGATGCGCGCTCTCGACGTCGCCCGCGTGGAGGAGCTCGTCGCCGCCTACCGCGCCCACAACGAGCCGCTGCACGAGGAGCTGCAGGCGTGCTCCGGCGTGCTCGACGTCGTCGCGAGGCTGAAGGACGAGGGTCGCAAGCTCGGCATCGTGACCGCCAAGCGCCACGAGACCGTCGGCCTGGCCTTCGCGGTGCTGCCGCTCCGCGAGCTCTTCGACGTCGTCGTCGGCGCGGAGGACACGGAGCGGCACAAGCCGCACCCCGAGCCCGTGCTGCTCGCGCTCGAGCGGCTGGGCGTCGAGGCATCGTCGGCCGCCTACGTCGGCGACTCGCCGTTCGACATCGCGGCGGGCCGAGCCGCCGGCGTCTTCGCGGTAGGGGTCACGTGGGGCGGCATCCACACGCGTGCCCGGCTGGAGGAGGAGCATCCGGACGCGATCGTCGAGCGCGCGGAGGAGCTGCTTGGCATCCTCTAGCGTCTCCCGCGAGGAGGTCGAGCGCGCTGCAGGCTTGCGGCGTGAGCTCGAGCATCACCTCTACCGCTACCACGTCCTCGACGACCCCGAGATCCCGGACGCGGAGTACGACCGCCTGTACGACGAGCTCGTCGCGCTCGAGGAGGTTCGACCCGAGCTGCGAACCGCGGACTCGCCCACCCAGCGGGTCGGCGCGCCGCCGTCCGAGCGCTTCTCGAAGGTGCCGCACCTGACGCCGATGGGCTCGCTGGAGAAGGTCACGAGCCAGGAGGGGCTCGAGAAGTGGGTGCACGACGTGCGCAAGCGGCTGGCCTCCGAAGAGCCGCTCGGCTACGTGACGGAGCCGAAGATCGACGGCTCCGCCGTGTCGCTCGTCTACGAGGAGGGGCGCTTCGTGCGAGGGGCGACCCGGGGGGACGGGCAGCGAGGGGAGGACGTGACCGCGAACCTGCGCACGATCCCGGCCATTCCCCTCGCGCTGCGCGCCGTCGAGGGCTCACCGCCGCCGGCGCTGCTCGAGGTGCGGGGAGAGGTGTATTTCCCGATCTCGGCCTTCAATCGCCTGAACGAGCGCCTGCTCGCCGCGGGCAGCAAGCTGGCGCCCAATCCGCGGAACGCCGCCGCGGGCTCGCTGCGGCAGCTCGATCCCGGAGTGACCGCGTCGCGCGGGCTGTCGATCTGGGTCTACGGGCTCGGCTACCGGGAGGGCGTCGAGCTCGAGACGCAGTGGGGCGTGCTCGAGTGGCTGCGGGAGCGCGGCTTCCGCACGAATCCGTTCGCCGAGCGCCACGACTCGGTCGAGGCGGTCGCGCGCGTGTGCGCCGAGTGGGAGCGACGGCGGATCGAGCTCGACTACGAGATCGACGGGATCGTGATCAAGGTCGATCTCCTCGCACAGCAGGGGCGCCTGGGTGCCCTCCACGAGCGACCACGGTGGGCGCGCGCGTACAAGTGGGCGCCGATGACCGCCCAGACCCGCCTCCTCAAGATCCACATCCGCGTGGGCCGTACGGGCAACCTCAACCCGTGGGCGCAGCTCGAGCCCGTGGAGGTCGGCGGCGTGACGGTCAAGACCGCGACGCTGCACAACGAGGACGACATCAACCGCAAGGACATTCGCGAGGGCGACGCGGTGATCGTGCAGCGGGCCGGCGACGTGATCCCGCAGGTGGTCGGGCCGGTGCTGCCGCATGCGCCGAAGACGGAGCCCTTCCGGATGCCCGAGCGTTGCCCGCTCTGCGCGACGCCGATCGTGAAGCCCGAGGGCGAGGTCATGCATCGGTGCCCGAACCCGAGGTGCGAGTCGCGTGGCCTCGAGACGCTCATCAACTGGGTGGGCGCGGCGATGGACATCGAGGGCGTCGGGGAGCAGCTCGTCCGCAGGCTCTGGCGGGAGGGGCTCGTCACGTCGCTCCCCGCCCTCTACCGGCTGACGCCCGAGCAGCTCGCGGCGCTCGAGGGATACGGCGAGATCTCCGCCGCGAAGGCGATCGAGGCGATCCGGCGCTCGCAGGAGCGACCGTTCTTCCGCGTCCTGTACGGGTTGAGCATCCCGGACGTCGGCTGGGTGACCGCGCAGAATCTCGCGCGCCACCTCGGCTCGATCGACGGGCTGATGGCCGCGGGCCAGGAGGAGATCCTCGAGGTCGAGGGCATCGGCCCCGAGCGGGCCGAGGCGATCGTCGAGTGGTTCTCCGACGAGGAGAACCGCCGGCTCGTCGAGGAGCTGCGGGCGCTCGGCCTGAGGCTCGAGGCGGGGGAGGCGGAGCAGCCCGTCGAGGGGCCGTTGAGCGGGCGGGCGTACGCCATCACGGGCACGCTCGAGCGATTCAGCCGCGACGAGGCGGCGGCCGCGTTGGAGGCCCGCGGCGCGAAGGTCGCGGCCGGCGTCTCGGGCAAGACGACGGCGCTCTTCGCGGGGGAGAGCCCGGGCGCCTCGAAGCTGGCGCAGGCGGAGCGCGCGGGTGTGCCGATACTCGCCGAGGCAGACCTGCTCGAGCTACTGCGAGGCTAGAACCGTCACGAAGCGGTCCTGCGCCGTCCGGCACCACCAGGCCGAGAGCGGTGAGCCGTTCTGGAGCACCGCGAACACGTAGCGGCCGCCCACGTAGCCGGAGAGGGCCGAGGCGCGCGAGGTGGTGCCGGTCTTCGCGAACACCTGGCCTGCGGCGGGCCCGCGCCGCAGACGGTGCCGCAGCGTGCCGTTCCGACCGGCGACGGCGAGCGACGTGAGGAAGCTGCCCCGCAGGAGTGGGTCGGCCCAGGCGGCGGTCAGGAGCTCGACGAGCGCCTCCGCGGTCAGCCGGTCGAGCAGGGACAGGCCGGAGCCGTCGACGATGCGGACTCCTCTCTGGTGCACGCCCGAGGCGACGAGCACCCGCCTGACGACGGCGGCGCCGGCGCCCGTCGTCCCCTGCCCGAAGCTGACGGCGCCGAGGTGCTTCAGCAGGAGCTCGGCGGCGAAGTTGTCGCTCTCGCGGTTGACGAGGCGCAGGAGGTCGAGGAGGGGCGGCGAGGCCGTCGCGGCGAGCTCCGCGGAGGACTCGCGGGCGACCCCGACAGCCGGCGGGCCCGTCACCGCCACGCCCTCTGCGCGAAGCAGCGAGCGGAAGACGACGGCCGCGGTGAGCGCGGGGCGGGTGGAGACGCTGCCGCCGGGCCGACCGTGGTCGAGCGCGAGCGCCGAGAGCGGCTCGGACTCCCGGATGTAGTACGAGGCCTTCCAGCCGGGGGCCGTGCGCCGGGCGTCGAAGAAGGACTCGTCGCCGACGATCGCGCCGCTCACCCGGCGGATGCCGAGCGCGCGGACGCGGCGTGCCAGGCGCCGGAGGGAGACCGTCGAGAGCGTCGGGTCGCCCTGCCCCCTCAGCACGAGGCTGCCGCGCCAGACGGCCCCGTCGCGGGCTCCCTCGCCGAGCAGGGACGTCCGGACCCTGTAGGCGGGTCCGAGCGTCTTCAGCAGGGCGAAGGAGAGCGTGAGCTTCTCGGTCGACGCCGGCGCGAGCGACAGCGTCGGGTTGCGTGCGAAGAGGACGCGGCCCGTCCTGAGGTCGACCGCCAACGCTGCGGAGCGCGCATGGTCGACATGGGGCACCGCGAGCGCGCTTGCCAGCCGGGTCGGGAGGGGCGCCGACTGCGGCGGGCGCTCGGCAGCGTTCGCGGGCATCGACCCGAGCAGGAGAGCGAGCACCGAGGCAGCGAGAAGCCGGCGGGGGCGCAGGTCGGTGCCGTGGGTCGTGGCGGACGCGCGAACGCGGCCACGATAGCCCATGGCCGGTGCGACTTTGTGCGCCCTCCCCCAGAGCTCCCGGTCATCGAGACCGACCGCTGTCGCGCCTGGGAAAGCCACAGGCTCGCGGTTGCAGCCCGCCGGAGAGGCTGGTAGGGTCACTGGCTTGTGACGTACCGGACCCCCGCCGGTGCGCCTGTCGCTCGAATGGCCGCGAAGCTCGGATCGCGCTGGAGGCAGGCGCCTACGTTCGTCGTCGGGTTGCTTGCAGCCCTCCTCGTCGCGGGCTCTGCCACGGCGGAGCCGGCACAGCTGACGAGTAAGCGGGCGCAGGCCGAGCAGGTGCTCGGACAGATCCGAGCGATCGACTCCCGGGTGGCGCAGGCGGCCGAGGCGTACAACCTCGCCACGATCCAGCTCGGACGGATCCAGGGCGAGGAGCGCCGAAATGCCCGCCTGCTCGCGATCGCCCGCACGAACTTCGGGCACGCGCAGACCGCGCTCGAGCAGCGGCTCGTGACGCTCTACACGTCCGGCTCGGCCGGGGGATCGTCTCTCGAGGTGCTGCTCGGGGCCACGAGCCTCGAGAACCTGATCGACCGCATCGAGACGGTCGACCAGGTGTCGACGCAGGACGCGCGCGTCCTGCAGCAGGTGACGACGATCAGGACCAGGGTGCGCATGCGGCGTGCGCAGCTCGCGCGGGCGCGTGCCGAGCAGGCGAAGGTCGTCGCCGCCCGCGCGGCCCAGCGGGCCGAGGTGGAGCGGCAGCTCGGCGAGCGACAGCGGCTCCTGAGCTCGATCCGCGGCGAGATCGCGCGCCTCGAGGCGATCGAGGCGGCGCGCCAGCGAGAGCTCGTGCGCCGGGCGCGGGCGCGCCTGGCCGCGCAGGCGGCCGC
>JACCZA010000284.1 GCA_013696185.1 Actinomycetota bacterium | reverse complement strand
CCGGCGGCGCCGCCGGCGAGCTGCCCACGCCGTGGGCGGGGCTGCTGCGGTCGGCGGCGACGGCGTCCGAGGACGAGCTCGCCGACCGGCTCGACCGTGCTGTCGCCGGGGCGGATCTGCACATGAGCCGCCCGCTCTGGTGGCGGCTGGGCGGCTTCCTCCAGGCGGTGCTGATGATCGCGGTGCTCGCCGGCGCGGTCTGGCTGCTCGTGCTCGGCGTGCTCGGCTACCTGCAGGTGCGGGACGTCGTGCCAGTCCCCGACGTCGAGGGGTTGCCCGTTCCGACCGTGCTTCTCGTGGGCGGGATCATCGCCGGCCTGCTGCTCTCGCTGCTGGCCCGGCTCGCAAACGGTCTCGGCGCCGGGCGGCGCGCCAGAGCGGCCGGGAGGTCGCTCCGCAAGCGGGTCGAGGGCGTCGCCGAGGAGCTCGTGCTCGACCCCGTCGAAGCAGAGCTCGCGGCGTACGGTCAGCTCTGCGCCGCGCTCGAGCGCGCGGCGGGACGAGGCGGCCGGGGGTTGTCGATGCGAGGCCGCAGGCAGGCTTCTCCGGCAATCGGGGCCGCGGGCCGCGGGGGCGGGTAGGCGTCTCCGGCGCCCCTGGGCTACCGGCGGGCCTGCTCGCCGCGATCGAGCTCCTCGAGCGCCCGATCCCAGACTTCGCGGGGAGCGCGAACGTAGTGCACCCTCTGCGAGGCCTCGAAGCTCGGGACGCCTCTTCCCGGCACGGTCTCGCAGACGAGCGCCGACGGACGACCAGCCGTCGAGCGAGCCTCCTCGAAGGCCGCGCGCAGCTCGGGGATGGAATGCGGGTCGACGCGGCGCGCGGCGAAGCCGAACGCGACCAGCTTGGCGGGGATCGGCTCGACGCCCATCACGGCGGCGGTGTCGCCGTCGGCCTGGATGCGGTTGTTGTCCACGAGGAGGACGAGGTTGTCGAGCCCGTGGTGACTCGCCGCCATGGCGGCCTCCCATACCTGCCCTTCTTGCAGCTCGCCGTCGGAGACGATGCAGTAGACGCGACCGTCGGAGCCCTTGATCCGCTCGCCGAGAGCCATCCCGACAGCCTGCGAGAGGCCCTGTCCGAGGGAGCCGCCCGTGATCTCGAAGCCGGGTGTGCCCTCGAGCGGGCTCTCCTCGATCCGCGACCCATCCATGCCGTAGGTCTCGAGCTCCTCGAGCTCGTACACGCCCTGCTCATGCAGGGCCGCGAAGACCGCGATCGCGCTGTGGCCGGTCGAGAGCACGACGTGATCGTGGTCGCGCAGCTCGTCGAAGTAGAGAACCGCCATCAGGTCCGCCAGCGAGAGGCCCTGGCCGGCGTAGCCCTGCCCGCGCCCGCGGCACATCCTGAGCACCGTGCGCCGGATCGCGTGGGCGCGCTGCTCCAGCGTTGAGGTGACCTGCGCGCCCGCGGTCACGCCGCCCTCCTCGCGATCGACTCGGCGTCGAGTCCGAGCTCCGCTCTGATGTGCTGGAGCGACCCCGCCGGCGCCCAGGCGTCGGGTACGCCGAGCGCGTGCACGCGCGTGCCGAGACCCCCGCTCGCGACGACTTCCGAGACTGCCGTCCCTAGCCCACCGACCGTCGAGTGGTTCTCGACGGTCGTGACGGTCTCGTAGCGCCGGCAGAAGGCGGCGACCGCCACGGCGTCGATCGGCTTCAGCACCGGGACGTGCAGGACCGCGGCATCCACGAGCGCCGCCGCCTCCAGTGCCCACTGCGTGCCGAGGCCGGTCGAGATCAGCGCGGCCCCCGCGCCCGAGCGCACCTCCCGCGTGGGCAGACCGTCGGCCTCGTCGAGCAGCCGCGGAACTGCTCCTCGCAGACCGCGGAGGTACACCGGGCCAGGCTGCGCCTCCGCGAAAACGACGGCAGCCGTCAGCTCGGTCGCGTCGGCGGGATCGACCACCGTCATCCCCGGCAGCGCGCGCATGAGCGCGAGGTCGTCGATCGCCTGGTGTGTCGCGCGGAACGGCGTCGTGATCCCGGGCAGGAAGGCGACGACGATGCCGCGGCTCGGCCCGGTCGCGAGCGCCATCGCGAGCTGGTCATAGGCCCGCCGTGTCGCGAACACGCCGTAGGTGACGGCGATCGGGAGGAAGCCGGTCTTCGCGAGCCCGCCCGCGATCCCCATCATGTTCGCCTCGGCCATGCCGCACTGGACGAAGCGCCGCGGGAACTCCTCGGCGAAGGGCAGCACGTCCGTGTACCTCGAGAGGTCCGCCGACAGGACGACGACGTCGTCCCGCCGGCGACCGAGCTCGACGAGTGCCGTTGCGAACGGCGCCTCGACGAGCGGCGGCGCGACCGCGCTCACGGGTCGAGCCTGACGACGACGTCTCCCACCCGCGCCTCCTCGCCCTCGCTCACGAGCACCTCCGCCACGGTGCCCGCGGCGCCGGCCTCGACCTCGTAGTTGGCCTTCTCCGACTCGACCTCCACGACGATGTCGCCCGCGGAGACGCGCTGGCCCGGCGCCACGAGGACACGCACGATGTCCACCTCCACGGTCGACATCCCCATCTTCGGGATCCGGACGTCGATCACCCTCGCACCTCCTCCCTGATCACGGAACGGATCGCCTGCTCGAGTTGCGCGCGGCTCGGGAGCACCGCGAGCTCGAGCACGGGGGCGAACGGCACGACAGCGTCCGCACGGGTGACGCGCTTCGGCCGTGCCACGAGCTCCATCTCCTCGGCGGCCGTCGCGACGATCTCGGCGGCGAGGCCGCACGAGCGGTTCGCGTCGTCGTAGACGACGAGCCGGCCCGTCCTCGCGACGGAGGCGGCGAGGCCCGCCCAGTCGAACGGCAGCAGGCTGCGCGGATCCCAGACCTCGATCGAGACCTCGTCGCGGAGCTCCTCGGCCAGCGCGAGCGCGTCGTGGACGAGGTGGCCGACGGCGACCACGGTCACGTCGTCGCCCCGGCGATGCACCCGACCCTGCCCGAGCGCGATCGCGAACGGCTCGTCCGGCACCTCGTCCCGGACGCCGAGCACGGCCGCCGGCGCGAAGAGCACGACAGGATCGTCGTCGCGGATCGCGGCAGCAAAGAGACCGTAGGCGTCCTCCGCGGTCGCCGGCAGGACCGTCTTCACGCCCGCGTGGACGAAGAGCGAGTACGGATGGTCCGAGTGCTGGCCGGCGAGACCGAGCCGTGCTCCGGAGCCCGGGACGAGGAGCGTGACCGGCACCGAGGCCTGGCCGCCGGTCATCGGCCGGAGCTTCTGCGCCTGGTCGACGATCTGCTCGAAGGCGATGTAGAGAAGCGCGGGAATCTGGAACTCGACGACCGGGCGCCGCCCCGCGAGCGCGGCGCCGACGGCGAAGCCGGTGAACGCCTGCTCCGAGATCGGCGTGTCGAGCACGCGCTCCTCGCCGAACTCCTCGACGAGGCCCCTCGAGACCCCGCGCAGCGATCTGCGGACGTCCTCGCCGATCACGAAGACCGCCGGATCGCGCTCCATCTCGTCGCGGAGCGCCTTGGCGAGCGCCTGCTGGTAGCGCAGCCGGCTCACGGCGAGACCCCCGAGCGCGGGCGGACGCCGGAGGCGACCATGTGGTCGAGCGCGCTCTCGGGATCGGGCTGCGGGCTCCGGCGCGCGAACTCGACTGCCTCGTCGAGCGACGCGTCGACCTCGCCGTCGATGCGCTCGCGCTCGGCCGCCTCGAGCTTCACGCCGGTGCGCTCGAGCGGGTCGCGCGCGCGCCAGGTGGCGATCTCCTCGTCGCTGCGGTAGCCGAGCTTCATCGTCCGCT
>JACCZA010000263.1 GCA_013696185.1 Actinomycetota bacterium | reverse complement strand
GCGTGGTCGCCATGCGGCTCCGCCCGCGCCGCCCCCTGCTCGTGGCCTTCGCGATCTGGACGATCCCGGCGCTCCAGCTGCTCGCGCTCGTGCCACCCGTGCCCGCGCTCGGCCTCGCCGTCGCCGGCGCCCTCGCGGTCTTCTCGGTGGAGCTCGGCAACGTGCTCTGGAACACCGTCGTGCAGGGGCGGATCCCCGAGCAAGCGCTCTCGCGCGTGACCTCCTACGACTGGGCGGTCTCCCTGATCTTCATGCCGCTCGGCTACACGCTCGCGCCGCCGCTCGCCGACTCGATCGGCGTGGACGCGACGCTCGTCCTCGCCGCTTCGATCGCCTTCGTCGGCAACGCCGGCGTGCTGCTCGTGCCGAGCATCCGCCACATGGAGCTTCCGGCCCCCGTGGGCGCGGAGCCTGAGCCCGCGCCGACGTGAGCCGGCCGGGTTTCTCTAGGCCCTGGCGGCCGCCCGCCGCTTGGGCGGCAGGTGGATCGCCCGGCCGAGCGCGACGAGGCCGGCTTCCTTGATCGCCTCGGACAGCGTCGGGTGCGCGGCCATGCCGTCGGCGACGGTCTCCACCGTCGCCTCCGCGTCGATGGCGACGACAGCCGCCTCGATCAGGTCGGTCACGTGCGGTCCGACCATCACCATCCCGAGCAGCTCGCCGTAGCGCGTCTCGTGGATCGACTTGACCCAGCCGACGCTCTCGTCCTGCATCAACGCGCGGCCGTTCGCAGCCCACGGGAACACGCCCGTCGCGACGTCGTCGCCGTACTGCTCGCGCGCCTCCGCCTCGGTCAGCCCGACACCGGCGACCTCCGGATCGGTGTAGATCGGGCGCGGCACCGCGCGGTTGTCGACGACCGCGTCGTGACCCATCGCGTTCTCGGCGGCCACCTCCCCCTCGCGGAAGGCCGTGTGGGCCAGCTGCCAGTAGCCGGCGCAGTCGCCGACGGCGTACACGTGCTGCACGGTCGTGCGCCGGTGCTCGTCGGCGGCGATGCCTCGCCGGCCGTCGAACTCGACCCCGAGCTCCTCGAGCCCGAGCCCCTCGACGACCGGGCCGCGCCCGACCGAGACGAGCATCAGGTCGGCCTCGACGGTCTCGCCCTCGCCGAAGTGCACCCGCAGGCCGTCGGCGGTCTCCTCCACCTTCGAGCACTGCCGCTCGAGGCGCAGGTCGATGCCCCGCCGCGTGAACTGCTTCGCGAGCTCCTTCGCCGCGTCGGCGTCCTCGGCCGGGATCAACGTCGGCAGCATCTCGATCACGGTCACCTCCGAGCCGAAGCGCCCGAAGATCGAGGCGAACTCGCAGCCGATGATCCCGCCGCCGAGGATGACGATCCGCTTCGGCACCTCCGTCTGCGCCAGGAGGCCCGTCGAGTCGACGCAGCGCTCGGAGTCGATGCCCTCGATCGGCGGGCGCAGCGGGTACGAGCCGCTCGCGACGATCGCCGACGTGAAGGTGACGTCCTCCCCGCCCTCGACCGCGAGGGTGTTGGCGCCCGTGAAGCGGCCCGTGCCCTTCACCCACTCGACGCCGTTCGCCTTGAACAGACCCGCGACCCCGCCGGTGAGCTGCTTGACGACCCCGGCCTTCCACGCGTTCGCCGCGGCGAAGTCGAGCTGCGGCTCGCCGACCTGCACGCCGAGCTTCGCGAAGGTCTCTCCCGCCTGCTTGAGCGCATGGGCGGTCTGCACCCAGGCCTTCGTGGGGATGCACCCGACGCGGAGGCAGGTGCCGCCGAGCTCCGGCTCCCGCTCGACGCAGGCCACCTTCGCTCCGAGCTGTGCCGCGCGGATCGCCGCGGTGTAGCCGGCCGGGCCGCCGCCGAGCACGGCAACGTCACATTCCATCCTGTCCTTCTCCTCGCAGTCGGGGTTCCGGGGTCGATCCTAGATCGGCGTGCATCGTCAACGTGTCGCCCGCCTCGCCGACCGGGCGGAAGCCGAAGCGCTCGTAGAGGTGCAGCGCGGGGTTCGCGCGCTCGACGCTGAGGCTCATCGCGGTGTGCCCCTCGACACGCGCGTGCTCCAGGAGCCCCTCGAGGAGCGCCTGCCCGTAGCCACGGCCCCGGCGGCTCGGCACGACGCCGATCGCCAGCTCGGGGGTCGACTCGTCGACGAAGCCGTATCCCGGCGCCGCCTCGGGGAAGAGGCGGAACCAGGCGGCGCCGACCCGGAGGCCCGACTCGAGCGCGACGACCGAGCCGTCGCCCCGCCGGCCCCAGCCCTCGACATAGCGCGATGCGGGCACGTGCTCGCCCTCCGGAGTGCCCCAGCGCCAGTAGAAGGCATGGCGCACCATGTCGCGCAGGAACGGAACGTCGCCGCGCCCGCCGCGCCTGATCAGGGGCGCCGGGCTCTCGCTCACGCCGCCGGGTCGGGCACCCGCAGCTCCTGGGCGAGCTGGATCCGGTTGCCGTCCGGATCGAAGACGTCGAGGATGCGCACGGTGCCGAGGAGCTCGAGCACGACGCCGACCTCCACGCCCTCGTCCTTCAGGCGGGCCTGCTCGGCGCTCACGTCATCGACGTCGACGTGTGCGACACCGCCCTCCTCCGGCTCGCCTTCGGCGAGCGCGATCTCCATCGCACCCCGCCGGAGCTTCGCCCAGCGTCCCTCCACGTCCAGGTAGGTCTCCTCGAAGCCGAGCTTGCCGCTGTAGAAGCCGCGGCCTGCGTCGAGCTCGCGGACGCGGTACCACACAGTCACAGCGCGAGCCCCGGTTCCTCGAGGAAGGTCTTGACGGTGCGCAGGAAGTCCGCGGCAGCCGCCCCGTCGAGGGAGCGGTGGTCGCAGGTCAGCGTGAGCGTCATCGTCGGGCGGACCACAATCTCACCTTGCTCGACAACTGCCCGTTCGGCAACCGCCCCGACCGCGAGGATCGCCGCCTGGGGTGGATTGAGGACGGCGACGAACTGCTCGACGCCGTACATGCCGAGGTTCGAGATCGTGAAGGTGCCTCCCTCGAGGTCCGCCGCCTGCAGCTTGCCCGAGCGCGCTCGCCCGACGAGGTCGGCGCGGACCGCGGCGATCTCGCCGATCGTCAGGCGCTCCGCCCCACGGATCACGGGGACGAGCAGTCCTCGCTCGCTCGCGACCGCGATGCCGACGTTCGCTGCCGCGAAGCGGCGCACGGAATCGCCCTCGAAGTGCGCGTTCACCTCCGGATGGCGCCCGAGCGCCGCCGCGCTCACCTTCGTCAACACGTCGGAGACCGTCGGCTTCGCCTCGCCCTCGCGGGTCAGCTCCACGAGCCGCTCGCGCAGTGTTCCCACGCGCGTCATGTCGGCCGAGAGCGAGATCTGGAAGGCGGGCGCCTGCCAGGCTTCGGCCATGCGGCGCGCGACGGTCCGAC
>JACCZA010000255.1 GCA_013696185.1 Actinomycetota bacterium | reverse complement strand
GGGTCGGTCAGCTCGGCGTGCCGGACGCGGTGGCGATCGGCCTCTTCGCCGCTGCCTTCGCGCTGGCCTACGCGTGGCTCCTGCGCGAGGCCTCGCGTGGCCGCGCACGGCTCGGGCTGGCCGCGTGCCTGCTCCTGCTCGCGATCCCGTACCTCGCGCCCTGGTACCTCGCGTGGGCGGTGCCGCTGGCGGCGATCGAGGAGGATCGCGCGGCGCAGTGGCTCGCCGTCGGACTGTGCGCGTACCTCCTGCCGCAGACGATCCCGCTCTAGGGGCCCGCTCGCTCGAGGATCAGGATGCCGTCCCGCTGGAAGACGAGGCGCCAGCGTGGGTCGCGGCGCAGGCGGGCGATCGCGACCGCGTGCTCGAGCGGCGCGATGCGATCGGCGTAGCCGGGCTGGGTCTCGTCCAGCGCGACCCAGGCGGCGTCGGCGAGCACCGGGAAGCTGAGCACGCGCCGCCGCTCGGAGAGGTGGCCCCCGAGCGAGTTCGAGGCGCTCACGACGGCACGCGCGGGCACGAGCGCGAGGGCGCGCTGCGCGATGCGGTCGTGCTCGGTCACGCGCGTCGACGACGTGCCGAGCCGCTCCCCGCCGGGCAGGGCCCGCCAGACCGGGATCGCGCCGAGGACGTAGTTGGAGACGAGGGCGGCCGCAAGCACGAGCAGCGCGAGCCGCTCGGCACGGCGCGGCAGCCCCCGGGCGAGACGGGCGGTGCCGAAGACGGCAGCGCCCGCCAGCGCGGGCAGGACCGTCGCCGCGTAGTGGAAGTGGATCGACGTCTGGGTCGGCGTCGCCGAGAGCACGTTCAGGGCCAGCTCGGGCAGCGCGGCGACGAGGACGAGCGGGGCGGCGAGGCAGAGGCCCGCGAGCGGCAGCACGAGCGCCGCGAGGTAGCCGAAGGTCCGCCCGTCGAACGCCTGCCCGAGCAGCACGCCAGGCTCGCTCACCGCCGTGCGCAGCACGCCGAGGGGAGAGCCGCCCACCTCGTCGTAGCGCGAGGCGAAGGCCGCCGCCCCCTCCGGCCTGAAGGAGGGGATGACCACGCCGACCGTGACGGCGGCGACGGCGATGCCTGCGAGCGCGATCGCGAGCCCGGGCAGAAGGCGCCTGCGCGAGAGCGCGTACCAGACGCCGAGCCCGGCGATCGCGAGCCCGACGTGCTCCTTCGTGGCGATCGCGAGGAACGCGCAGGCGAGGAAGGGGGCGAGCCGCTCCTCGTCGAGGTACCAGAGCGCGAAGAGGAGGAGCGGCGTCGCGAGGGCGACCGGGTGGAACTCGCTCAGCGTCATCCACTGGAGCGCCGGGAGCAGCAGGAACGCGAGTGCGAGCCCGAGCGCCGCCCAGTCGGAGGCGAGGTGCTTGCGGGCAAGCCAGAACACCGGCAGCGCGCCGAGCGCGAGCAGGACGGCCTGGACGGCGAGGAGCATGCTCGGACTCGGCCAGAGCCACCAGAGCGGGGCGAGGAGCACGAGGATCGGGTCGGCGTGGGCGCCGAGGCGGACGAACTGCTCCCCCTCCAGGCTCGTGACGGCGAGCGGATGGCCGTGGGCCGTCGCCCAGACGGCCTGAGTCATGTTGCCGAGATCGAAGCGCCCGGTCGCGAACGCCTCGTGGCGAAGGATCGAGAGCGCGCCGAAGCCGGCGGCGTAGGCGACCATGGCAGCCCCGAGCAGCGTCCGCGGACCGACCCGGAAGTGCACCCCTACAGCAGCGCCTCGAGGAGGCTGCGCCAGCGCCGGCCGAGCACCTGCTCGCTCGCGCGCTCGAGGTAGGCTTCGTGGCCGCCCTCGCCGAGCCGTCGCGCCAGCTCGCTCTCGGAGGTCAGCCGGCGGATCGCGGCGGCGAGCGCCTCCGCGTCGCCCGGCGGTACGAGGAGCGCGCTCTCCCCGTCGACGAGGAGCTCGCGGGCGGCCGGGGTGTCCGCGGTCACGAGCGGCGTACCGCACGCGAGGGCCTGGAACGCCTTGTTCGGGATCACGCGGGCGGCTTTCTCGGTCGTGCCGAAGATGCCGAGCGCGCACGCCGAGCGGCGCAGCTCGTCGGCGAGGCCCTCGTAGGCCACCCACGGAACCCACTCCACGTTCGCAGGGCGTCGCGCGAGCAACCCCGCCAGCTGCCCGCTGCCGACCAGGCGGAGCGGGACGTCAGGGGCGAGTCGCGCCGCCGCCAGGATCGTCTCCAGCCCGTGCAGGGGAATCAGCTTGCCGACGAAGAGCGGCGGGCCGCTCGGTCGCCAGGGCGGCGTGAAG
>JACCZA010000249.1 GCA_013696185.1 Actinomycetota bacterium | reverse complement strand
GCGCTCGACTTCCTGCGTTCTCTCGCCGAGCTCCGTCTGCACGCGCTCGATCTCCTGCGTCCTGTCGGCCGCCTCCGCCTGCAGGCGCTCGACCTCATGCGTCCTCTCACCGAGCTCCGCCTGGACGCGCTCGGCCTCCTGCGTCCTCTCGGCGAGTCCCGCTCGGAGACGCTCGCCCTCCTCCCTGGCTTCCGTCAGCTGCCGCTTTGCCGCTGCGTCGAGCTCTCGCAGGCCGTCGAAGCGCCGGCGCAGGGTGCCGAGCAGCTGATCCGTCTCCTCGAGCTGCGCCTTCAGGTCGTGCCAGCCCTCCTCCTCGCTCTGAGCCGGCGCCGCGGCAGCTGACCCGGCGGCGCCGTTCGACGCCGCAGGCTCGGAAGGCTCGGGCGCGGCGCTCTCCGGGCTCTCCTCTGTGTTCTCGTCGACGCGCTCGAGCAGCCATTCCAGCGTGCTCCTCGTCACGATCGCGCACACGATCGTGCCCCCGAACAGCGACGCGAGCTGGGCGAGTTGCTCGTCGCTCGGGTCCGCGAGGGCGATCAGCGGCTGACCGTTCTCGTAGCTGACGGCGACGGCCCCGAGGGCGCGCGCCTGCGCCGGCTGGAGGACGGTGCGCAGCGGAGGACCGTCCGGAAGGTCGACCGCATCGAGATACTGCATGCCGCGCTGCCGGGCGATCAGGCCGGCGAGCTGTCGCTCGTCGAGCCACCCCAGGCGGAGCAGCGCCTCCCCCAGGCGCTCGCCCGAACGCAGTCCTTCCGCGACGGCCTCCCGAACCTGCTCCTGGGTCAGCAGGCCCTCGTCGCAGGCGAGCGTCGCGAGCGCCTGGAGGCCACCCGCCTCTCCCTCGGTCTCGTAGGCGGAGTCCGAGCCCGTCTGCCCCTCGGCGGGGGGTCGCGGCCAGAACTGCTCCGCCTGCTCTTCGTACACGTCCCTGGTCGGCTCCATTCCGCTCGTCTCCTTTGCGCGTCGCGACGTCCGTCCTCTCCTCAGTCGGCAGGGGAGCGGGAATGGTTGAACGTCGCGCGCGGCGAGGGCTCGGCCGAGAGGAGTCGACCGGCTCGCCGCGCCCGGGCTGCCCGGCGCTCACAACTAGATTGTCCTCGATGACGGTGGCGCGCGAGCAAGGGAGTCGAGACGAGCGGGTGACGCCGCTCGAGCTCTTCTTCGACCTCATCTTCGTGTTCGCGATCACGCAGGTGACGGGCGTGATCTCGGCGTCGCCGACCTGGGAGGGGCTGAGCCAGGGCCTGCTCCTGCTCGGCGTGCTCTGGTGGGCCTGGGTGGGCTACGCCTGGCTGACGAACACGATCAATCCCGAGGAAGGCGGCGTGCGGCTCGCGATGTTCGGGGCGATGGCCGCAATGCTCGTCGCGTCGCTCGCCGTGCCGGCCGCGTTCGACGAGCAGGCGCTGCTGTTCGCCTCTGCATACGCCATCGTGCGGATCCTGCACCTCGTCCTGTACGCGGTCGCGGGCACGGGCGACCCCGAGCTGCTCGGAGCCGTCGCCCGCTTGACGCCCGGAACGATCGCGGGCGCGGGCCTCGTGTTGGCCGCGGCGGCGCTCGACGGGCTCGCGCAGGGGCTGGTCTGGGCGGTGGCTCTCACCGTCGACCTCGCGGGACCGGTGCTCGGCGGGGCCCGCGGCTGGCGGCTCTCTGCGGCGCACTTCGCCGAGCGGCACGCCCTCATCGTGATCATCGCCCTCGGAGAGTCGATCGTCGCGCTCGGCCTCGGCGCGTCGGAGATCGGGCTCGGCGCGGGCGTGATCGTCGCTGCGATCCTCGGCCTGGCGATCGCCGCGGCCCTCTGGTGGGCGTACTTCGACGTCGTCGCAATCGTGGCCGAGCGGAGGCTCAGCGAGACCGAGGGCAACGCGCAGCTCGCGATGGCGCGTGACTCCTACAGCTACCTGCACCTGCCGATGGTCGGCGGCATCGTGCTGTTCGCCGTCGGCGTGAAGAAGACCCTCGCCCACGTCGGCGACCCGCTCGAGCTCGTGCCCGCCGTGGCGCTCTGCGGCGGCATCGCGCTCTACCTCGTCGCCCACGTGCTCTTCCGGCTGCGCAACGTGCGGACGTTGAGCAGGCAGCGGGTCGTCGCGAGCGTCGCGCTCCTCGCGTGCGTGCCGGCTGCGGTCGAGCTGCCCGCGCTGGCGGCGCTCGGTCTCGTCGCGGCCATCTGCACCGGCCTCATCGCCTACGAGGCGCTCCGCTTCTCGGAGGCGCGAGCTCGTGTTCGCCACGCCGCCGAGCCGGTTACCTGACGTCCGTTCCGCCGTTCTCCGAGCAAGGTCAGGTATCCGCCGGCGTTCCGCACCGGCGGGGGCCCGAATCACTCGAACGAGTGCTCTTGCACCACGCTCGATCCCTCGTGGGAGTGATTCGCCCTTTCGCTTTCGCCCGGCTGCCCTAGAAGGGTGACTAGGAGCGCGGCACCGGCCACCGGACGGCGGCGCTGCGTGGGGATACCAACGAAGGGGAAACAGCAATGAAGAAGGTTCTTGCGGTCGCTGCCGTACTGGCTGCGGCAATCATGGTTCCGGTCGCCTCGGCGGCCGAGAACGGGAAGCGCACGGTGGGACCCGCCGGCTACAACACGCCGGGACAGGGCACGCTCGTGCTCGCGGGGCCGAGCGGCGCTGCCGCTCCGGTCGTCGGCTCGGGCGACCACGTCGTCATCTGCCACGCGATCGGCGGTGCGAACGGGACGGACTTCATCCAGATCGCTCCCTCCGCCGGCGTCGTGTTCGGCCACGACGGCCACGAGGGCGACCGGGACATCATCCCGCCCTTCGTGTACGAGGACAACCAGGGCCACCAGGACAGGACGCTCGAGAACGGCAACAACTGGACCGCCGCAGGCATCGCGCTCTACGAGAACGGCTGCGCGGCGCCGGGGCAGAACCCGCCCCCCGCTCCGGCCGATCTCTGCCCGAACCTGATCGGCGATCAGAGCGGGCTGCCGGACGGCTACGACCTCGACAACGGCGAGTGCGTCAAGGTGATCCGGATCGAGGTGCCCGGGCCCGAGCGCGTCGTCATCGTGGAGCGCGTCGTCGAGACGATGCTCCCCGGCCCCGAGCGGGTGGTCGAGCGCGTCGTCACAGTCGAGCGGATCGTGACCGTGCCCGGCCCCGAGCGGGTGGTGGAGCGGATCGTCACGGTCGAGAAGCCGGCAGTCGCCGGTGCCACCTCGTCCGTCGTGACCCGGGTCGTGACGAAGACGAAGATCA
>JACCZA010000248.1 GCA_013696185.1 Actinomycetota bacterium | reverse complement strand
CCGCCGCGCTGTGGAAGCAGGCGTGCGACGGCGGCGATCCGGTGGGCTGCCGCTACCTCGGCGTCGCCTACCTCGAGGGCCGCGGCCTGCCGGAGGGGACGGCGGCGGCGGCGGTCTGGCTCGAGATGGCCTGTACGCACGGTGACGGGCCCGGCTGCCGGTTGCTCGCCGGTCTCCACGCGGCGGGCACCGGCGTGCCCCGGGACGACGCCAGGGCCAAGGAGCTGCTCGCCCGGGCCTGCGAGAAGGGCGACCCGACCGCGTGCAGCGCAGCTCCCGCCCCTCCCGCCGTCCCCGTGAAGTGACATCGCGGCGCAGGGATCGTGATGTGAGGACCAACGGATGACCGGGTGTTCAGCGGATGGTGTAGGTCAGCATGGGTGAACCTCTGTCATCGTGTGTGTCCGCGGAAGCGACAGGGAGGGGTCAAGTGCGCGAGGTGTCGTCGCTCCGGAACCCTCTTCCTCGCCCCTGACAACAGGTTTTCCACAGCACCCCACAGCCTGAGCTCATCACCTTGGAGATCGGTCATTTAGGTTCCGGCGGCCTGTGGATAACCGGGGTTGCCGGGGGATGTGTTCACAAGGGCCTGTGGGTGGCGGGTCCGGAGCGCGGACGGGCGGGGTCCGGAGTGCGGACGGCCCACGTCCGGAGCCCGGACGCCGCTCCGGGGTGACGTCCGTGACGTCCGCGTGACGGACACCGGGGTCCGACCAGCGGACGGCGATGTCCGACACCCGGACGGGGAGTCCGCCAATCCGGACGGTCTCACCGTGCGTGAGGGCACGGTGAGGCGAAGTCGCACGCGTCGATCATGGAGAGCCCGCACGCTGGGGCGCCTGCGCCCGGTCGCCGCCAGGGACCCTGAAACAGCCCTGAAACGCCAAGGTGACGCCGAGTCCGACGCAGGCGCCGCCGAGACCGTGAACCATCGCGGCGAGGATTCCCGTCCAGAACGGCGTTCGAGCCGGCGGCCCGGCCAGCAGGGCCCCGGGCAACCCGCACACGATTGCCACCGCGACGACGACCGCGACGCCGACCGCCGCGAGGAGCCGCGAGGCGTGCGGCGAGGACGCCGGCTCCGCCGGAGGAGATGCAAGCGGCCCCGGCGCAGCGGACCTGGCCGGCTCGAGCGTGGGCACGCGGTCGAGCTCCGTCAGCGTGTCCTCGTCGGCGCCTTCGGGCGGCGAGGGGATCGCCTCCTCCCGGTCGCTCGAGGCCTCGTCGGGAGCGGTCAGCCGGAAGAAGACGACGGTGATGTTGTCCTCGCCGCCTGCCTGGTTCGCGGTGTCGATCAGCGTGCGAGCCGCCTGCTCCAGGTCGTTCCCCTGGCGCTCGACGATCTCGAGCAGGTCCTCGTCTCGCACCATCGTCGTCAGGCCGTCCGAGCAGAGCAGGAACACGTCGCCGGGGCGGCTCTCGATCGTGAAGGTGTCGACATCGACGTCGGGATCGGTGCCGAGCGCGCGCGTGATCACCGAGCGCTGCGGGTGCGAGTCGGCCTCCGCGCGCGAGAGCTTGCCGCTGCGGTAGAGCTCCCCCACGAGCGAGTGGTCCTCGGTCAGCTGCTCGAGGCGTCCCTCCCGGATCAGGTACGCCCGCGAGTCGCCGACGTGGCCGAGCGCCACCGTCCCGTCCTCGACGAGCGCGACCGTGATCGTCGTGCCCATGCCGGAGACCTCGGCGTCCTCGCTCGAGCGCTGGTAGATCCGCCGGTTCGCCGTCTGGATCAGGGAGACGACCCGGCTCTCGCCGAACCCGTCGCCGGACGCGCTCTGCAGCGCCTCGGCGGCGAGCCGCGAGGCGATCTCCCCGGCTCGCGGGCCGCCCATGCCGTCGGCCACGGCGAAGAGGGGCGGCTGCAAGACGTAGGCGTCCTCGTTGCGGCGCCGGCGCCGCCCGGTGTGCGAGAGGCCTGCGTACTGGAGCGCGCTCACGGCTCGTACCGGAGGTCGGTGTCGCCCACGCGGACGATGTCCCCGGCTTCCAGCAGCCGCGGGCCCTCGATCCTCGAGCCGTTGACGAAGGTGCCGTTCGTCGAGCCCTCGTCCAGCACCCAGACGCCGTCGGGGCGCGGATCGAAGCGGGCGTGGCTGCCCGAGGCGAAGCCGTCGTCGCGAAGCTCGATGTGGTTGGTCGGGCTGCGGCCGATCGTGAGGGAGGCGGAGTCGAGCAGGTGCGCCTCGCCGGGCGCGAGCGTCGGGCTCTTCGCGACGACGAGGCGGCCCGCGCTCCTGGCCGGCACCGGCGCGGAGGCGCGCGGCGGCTCGAACCCGTGCCCGGGCGCGAGCACGAAGCTCTCCTGCGGCGTGCGGATGTCGCGGCTCGCGCTGCGGACGATCCGCCAGATGAAGAGGTAGAGCAGCACGAGGAAGGCGATCTTGAGGACGAGCAGGAGCTCGTCGACCTCGATCGACTCGAAGGGCATCCCTCAGCGCCCGCTCACGGCAGCTCGCGCCGGAAGACCAGCTCCGTGGCGCCGATCGTGACGCGGTCGCCGCTCTCGAGCTTCGCGCGCTTGAGGCGGCGGCCGTTGATCTCGACGCCGTTCGTCGAGTCGAGGTCGACCAGCCAGTAGGAGGCCCCCTCCTGGCGGAGCTCAGCGTGCCTGCGCGAGACGTTCGGGTCGGCGAGCTGCACGTCGCACTCCTTCGAGCGGCCGATCACGAAGCGGCGCCGGTCGATCTCGCGCCGCTGGCCGTCCCAGCTCACCGTCACGTGCTCGCGCTCCATCCCGAGTTCCACCGGCGAGACCGCCTCGGTCGCCTGGGCCTTCGGGCGGTAGATCATCGTGTGGCCGATCTCAGGCTGCGACTCGGGCTCCCCCGGCTCGGGCGCTCGCCGCTGCGGCTGCATCATCCGCGTCGCGATCCCGAACTCGCCGACCGTGAGGTCCGCATCCGTCTCGAGCTGCACGCGCGGCGACGTCAGGAGGGCGTAGTTCTCGCGGCGGGCGTGCTCGGCGAGGTAGGTGCGGAGCTCGTCGACGAGGGAGTCCTCGTAGGTGGCGAACTGTTCGCGATCGGGAGGCGCGAGATAGACCGTGTACTCGTTCGGCACGTAGATGCGGGAGACCGAGATCGTCCGGTGCTCGTCCATCTCCTTCGCGAGCTTGCGCGCCAGCTCGACCGGCTGGACGTGTCGGCGGAAGGCGCGTCCGAAGACGCCTTCGAACAGCCCCTCGATCTTCTGCTCGATGCTGCGAAGCACTGTCATGGGCGGGAAGGCACGTCAGCACTCGGCTTCTGCGGTGTCGATCCGGCGAGTCTACCCGGCCACCCGCCGTGAATCGTAGGCCGCGGCCCCGCTCAGGCGGGAGTCGAGCTCGGTGCGGAGCCGGTCGAGCGGTGCCGCGTGAGCGCCGCGCGCAGGGCCGGGAGGTACGGCCTCGCCGCGAGGAGGCCGCACGTGGCCCAGATCGCGAGCACGAGGGGCACGGGCGAGATCTCGGGCGCGGGCACGAGCGTCGCCGCCAGGCAGGCCGAGCCGTACGCGGCGATGCCCCAGGGGCCGCGCGCGAGCGCGAGCGGCAGGAGCGCGGCGGCAACGCCGAGAGCGAGCGCCTCGAGTCCGAGTGCGGGCTGCGCGGCGAGGGCGCGCCAGAGCGTCCCCGTGACAGTCAGGGTGCTCTCG
>JACCZA010000217.1 GCA_013696185.1 Actinomycetota bacterium | reverse complement strand
TGCGTGCCGAGGCCGAGGAAGCTGAGCGCGGCCTCGCTCAGGATCGCCGTCGACAGGTAGACGGTGACCATCACGATCAGGGGCGCGACGATGTTCGGCAGCAGGTGCCGGGTCATGATCCGCCCGTGCGAGGCGCCCAGCGAGCGCGCAGACTCGATGAAGGGGAAGCCCATCACCTCGAGCACGGCGGCGCGCACGACGCGCGCGAAGGCCGGCGTGATGATGATCCCGATCGCGATCATCGCGTTCCGGCGCGTCGCCCCGAGGAGTCCGGCGATCACGATCGCGAGCACGAGCCCCGGGAAGGCGAACATCATGTCGACGAGCCGCATCAGGAGCGCGTCGAGGAAGCCCCTGAAGTACCCGGCGAGCAGGCCGATCACGAGCCCCGCGACGAGCGCGATCGACACCGAGATCGCCCCCACCTGGAGCGAGACCTGGGAGCCGTGGATGATCCGCGCGAGCACGTCCCTGCCGAGCTCGTCCGTCCCCATCGGATGCGACCAGCTCGGCGAGAGCAGCCGGTCCGCCGGCTGGGCGTCGGGGTCAACGCGGTAGACGAGCGGCCCGAACAGCGCGACGAGCACGTTGAAGCCGACGATGCCCGCCCCGACGAGCCCGATCGGGTTGCGCCAGCGCCGCGACAGGCTCAGCCGGCGCCGCGGCACCGCCGCCCACGACGCCGAGGCGAGGCCCGGGTCGGCTCCGGTCGCGGCAGCGACGCCTGCGGCCTCGAGCTCGGGGCTGCGCTCTCCCTCGGGGCGGATGATGCTCACTCGAGCGTGATCCTCGGGTCGAGCACGCTGTAGAAGAGGTCGACGAGCAGGTTGAAGACGATGAAGATCGTGGCGAGCAGCACGGCAGTCGCCTGCACGAGCGGGTAGTCGCGGTTGAAGATCGCCTGCAGCAGCTGCCAGCCCACGCCGGGCAGGCCGAAGATGATCTCGACGATCGCCGCGCCGCTCATCAGCACACCGACCTCGAAGCCGACGATCGTGACGACGGGGATGAGGGCGTTCCGCAGCCCATGCTTGAAGATCACCTTCCGCCGCGGCACGCCCTTCGCCCGGGCGGTGCGGACGTAGTCGAGGTTCAGCACCTCGAGCATCGTCGCCCGCACCATGCGCATCACGATCGCCATCGTGAAGACCGAGATCGAGATCGCGGGCATCAGGAACTGCTGCAGGTTGCCCCACGGGTCGTCGAGCGGCGACACGTAGGAGAACGGCGGCACCCAGTGGAAGACGCGCGAGGTGAACAGGAGCAGGAGCGTCGCGAGCCAGAAGTTCGGGATCGACACGCCGATGAGCCCGCCGAGGCGCGAGGCGTAGTCGCGCGCGCTCTCGCGGCGGACGGCGGAGATCACGCCGAGCGGAACGCCGACGAGGACGGCGATCACGAGGCCGAGGAAGACGAGCTCGAGCGTGATCGGCAGCGCATCGAGCAGGATCTCGGAGACAGGCGTCGTGTTGCGGAGCGAGTCGCCGAAGTCGCCCTGGACGGCACCCGAGAGCCAGTGCCAGTACTGCTCCGGATAGGAGCCCGAGAGGCCGAGCTGCTCCTTGATCTGCCGGCGCTGCTCCTCGGTGATCGAGACGTCGCCCGCGGTGAAGATGTCGATGATGTCGCCCGGCAGCAGGCGCACCATCAAGAAGACGATCATCGACATGCCGAGCAGCGTCGGCACGAGCAGCGTCAGGCGGCGGAGCAGGAACTGCTGCATCGCGAGCCTCAGCGGGGAGAGGGCGCGCTTCGCCCTCTCCCCGCCGTGACCGTCAGTCGACCCACGTGTAGCGCAGGCCCGTGTTGAAGTCGCTGAAGGCGACGTACATGTTGTTCACGCGCGTGCGCACGACCTGGAACTTCTGCACGGCGATCAGCGGCACCTCGAGCAGCGCCGTCGACAGCAGCAGCTTCTGCAGATCCTTGTACATGGGCAGGCGCTTCTTCTGCTCGAGCTCGATCTGCCCCGTCCCGACCAGCCGCCACATGCGCGGGTTGCGGTAGGCCGAGAACCAGCGGCCGTAGATCGCGGCACTCGGGTTGAACTCGGCCATGTAGCCGTTCACGTCGCCCCGCATGCCGCGGGCGGTGAGATCCCAGTCGAACGATCCCGTGCCGTTCCGCGCGGCGAAGGTGCCCGGCTCCTGCGCCTCGATGTTGACGTCGATGTTGATCCGCTTGAGCTGCTCCTTCATCACGGATGCGAGGGCCGGGAAGTCGGCGGGTGTCGAGAAGGTCGTCATCGTGACCGAGAACCCCTTCTCCTGGCCTGCCGCCTTCATCAGCTGCCGCGCCAGCGCCAGATCGAACTTCTCGTACTTCGTGCGCAGCTCCCTCTGCGTGAGCGGCCAGGGGCCGTACCCCGGCGGGACATGCCCGCTGTAGGCCCCGTTGCCGCCGTACACCTTCTCGATCAGCTCCTGGCGGTTGAGCGCGTGGTTGATCGCCCGGCGCACGCGGCCGTCGAACCATGGCTTCGGATTGCCCTCCTTGAGCGTGAACTGGAGCTCGCGGAAGGCCGCCGTGTAGTTCTTCAGCACCCGGAAGCCGCGCTGCCCCTGGAACTGCCGGGCCGCGTCGGGGGAGAGGGTCGCGCCGTCGATCGCCCCCGCCCGCAGGGCGGCGATCCGCGCCTGCTCGTCGGGCAGCACCTTGAGCGTGAGCCCGTCCAGGTAGGGGAGCCCCTTGCGCCAGAAGTCGGTGTTCCGCACGTACTCGACCACGTCGTTCGGCGTGTAGCGCACGAGCTTGAACGGCCCGGTGCCGATGCCCTGGCGCGACGGGTTGAGCTGCTCGTACATGCCCTGCGGCACGATCGGCGAGTAGCGGCTCCAGGCGAGGTAGCCGAACAGCGTCGCGTCCGGCTGGCTCAGGTTGATCCGCAGCTTGTACTTGCCGATCACCTCCGTGCTCGCGATCTTCGGGAACTGCCCGAGCACCGCGACGCTCCCCGGGGCCGGCGGCGCCGCCTGGAGGTCGAACGAGTACTTCGCGTCGGCGGCCGTGACCTCCTTGCCGTTGTGGAACTTGATGCCCCGCTTGAGCGTGAACTCGACAGTCGTCTTGTTCACGACCTTCCACGACTCCGCGAGCGCGGGGCGGATGTTCAGCTTCGCGTCCCACTCGAGCAGCGAGTCGTACATGAACTCCTTGCCCCAGTGGTTCGAGGTCAGGATCCCGCCGAACGGCGCGATGTGCACGGGGTCCTGCTCGAGCGCCCAGGTGAGCTTGCCGCCGCGCTTGGGCTTCGTGCCGCCGGCACGTGCCGCGGCCGCAGGCCCGGCGAGCGCTCCTGCGGCGACGAGGCCCGCACCCATGGCCAGCAGCTCCTGCCGCGTCAGCTCGCGCTGCGCGAGCTCCTCCAGCACCAGCTCGTCGTCCGACATCGTCCCTCCTCCTTTGTTCGAGCTCACAGGATCTGCCCGATCCTCGGGGCCTCGCCCTGCACGTCGTCGTAGAACACCGACTGGCGCAACTCGAGCCGGGCGAGCCGCTCGAGCCGGTCGGGGTCGAGCGCCACGCCGAGGCCCGGAGCCCGCAGCGCGTCGATCCGCCCGCCCTCGAGCGGGAGCGGCTCGTCCAGGACGTCGCCGTCCTGCAGGGGGTAGTGCGTGTCGTTCGCGAACGGGAAGTTCGACGACGAGGCGACCACGTGGACGTTCGCGGCGGTCGCGACGCCGAGCTCGGCCCAGCTCCCGATCGCGCACCACTTGCCCGCGGCGTCCGCGAGCGCGGCGATGTGGCTCGCGCGCGTCAGCCCGCCCGCCTCGGACGGATAGACGACGAAGACGTCGCAGGCCTCCGCCCGCAGCAGCGCGAGCACCGAGCGCAGGTCGGTGCAGGCCTCGTCGGCGGCGATCGGCACGGCCACGGAGCGCCGCACCTGCGCCAGCCCCTCGAGGTCGAAGTCCGGCACCGGCTGCTCGACGTACTGGAGATCGAATCGCTCGAGCGTGCGGATCCACTTGATCGCCGCCGGGACGCTCCAGTTCATGTTCGCGTCGATCCGGACCTTGACGTCCGAGCCGACGCGGTCCCGGATCGCGGCGAGCGTGTCGTGATCCTGTCCGAGGTCGCGACCGACCTTGAGCTTGAGCTCGTCGTAGCCCGCCTCGACGAACTCGGCGGCGCGCTCGGCGACCGCCTCGGGCTCGTCGATGAAGAGGTAGCCGGCGAAGCGCACCTCGTCCCGGCAGAAGCCGCCGAGGAGCTCGGCCACCGGCACGTCGAGCGCCTTGCCCTTGAGGTCGAGGAGCGCGATCTCGAGGCCGGCGATCGCGTACACGCCGAGCTGGCTCCAGTTGCGCGTGAACTCCTCCATCCGGTGGACGAGCCAGTCGACCCGCAGCGGGTCCTGCCCGACGAGGAACTGCGCGAGCTCGCGCTCGACGACCGTCTGGATCGTGGGCAGCGTCGGCCCGGGGCACTCGCCGATCCCGACGAGGCCCTCGTCCGTCGCGATCTCCACGACGAGGCCCGATGCCGTGTGGCGCGTGCCTCCCGCCCACTTGAGGGGCTCCCGCATGGGAACCTGAACCGCAGTGGTCTCGACCCCCGTGATCTTCACCGAGGCAGCTAGCCTAGAATGGCGCCTTCCAAATTGTCAACCATCCGGATATTGTTGACAATCGAGCCGTGGAACGAGACGGAGCGAAGCGAGGGCCGCACCGCCAGCGCGTGACCGAGTCCCTGCGGGAGGCGATCGTCGCCGGGCGCCTCGAGCCGGGCGAGCGGCTGATCGAGGAGCGGCTCTCGACCGAGCTGCAGACGAGTCGCGGGCCCGTGCGGGAGGCCCTGCGCCAGCTCGAGCACGAGGGGCTCGTGATGTCGTTCCCCTACCGCGGCGCCGTGGTCGTGGGCGTGTCGGAGGAGGAGGTGCACGAGGTCCTGATCCCGATCCGCCTGACGCTCGAGCGGTTCAGCTTCGGCAAGGCGCTCGACCTCCTGCGAGACGGCGACTTCGCCGAGCTCGGCAAGCAGGTCTGGAGAATGGAGGAGGCAGCCCGTCGCGCCGACCTGTACCGCATCGTCGAGGCCGACCTGCGCTTCCACGACGTGGTGCTCGCCCAGGCGGGCCAGCCGCACGCGGTGCAGCTCTGGCGCAGCATCGCGCCGCGCATCCGCGCCTACTTCCTGCGCTACGGCAGGTCCCGCGAGCTCGGGCTGATCGTCGAGGAGCACCGCGAGCTGCTCACGGCGCTGCAGACGCGGGACCCGGAGGTCGTCCTCGCGCTGCTCGAGGAGCACATCGCCGTCGAGAGCCCCGTGCCGCAGATCGCGCGCGCGTGAGCGCGCTGCTGCAGGTCGAGGGCCTGCGCACCTCGTTCGGCACCGAGGCCGGGACGCTGCGGGCCGTCGACGGGGTCGACCTCGAGCTCCGTCGCGGCCGGACGCTCGGCGTCGTCGGCGAGTCGGGCAGCGGCAAGTCGGTGACGGCGCTCTCGATCATGCGGCTGATCGACCCGCCGGGCCGGATCGACTCCCGCACCCGCATCCTCTTCGAGGGGCGGGAGCTGACGAGGTTGTCGGAGCGCGAGCTGGAGGGCATCCGCGGCAACGACATCTCGATGATCTTCCAGGAGCCGATGACCTCGCTGAATCCCGTCTTCACGATCGGCGACCAGATCGTCGAGGCGGTGCAGCTGCACCAGCGGGTCGGCAACCGGGAGGCGCTCGCGCGGGCCGTCGAGATGCTGGAGCTCGTCGGGATCTCCGAGGCACGGCGGCGCGTCCGCGACTACCCCCACCAGCTCTCCGGCGGCATGCGCCAGCGCGTGATGATCGCCATGGCGCTCTCGTGCAACCCGAAGCTCCTGATCGCCGACGAGCCGACGACGGCGCTCGACGTCACGATCCAGGCGCAGATCCTCGAGCTGATGAAGGACCTGCGGGACCGCCTCGACATGGCGATCATGCTGATCACGCACGACCTCGGCGTGATCGCCGAGATGGTCGACGACGTCGCCGTCATGTACGCGGGACGGGTCGTCGAGCAGGGCCCGGTGGTGGAGGTCTTCGCCTCGCCGCAGCACCCGTACACCGAGGCGCTGCTGCACTCGATTCCCCTACTCGGGATGACGCAGGCCGAGCCCCTCAAGGTGATTCGGGGCACCGTGCCGAGCCCGCTCGAGTGGCCGACCGGTTGCCGCTTCAGGCCCCGCTGCGACTATGCGTTCGAGCGCTGCGTCGAGGATCCGCCGCTCTTCCCCGTGGGTGTCCAGGCTTCGGCCTGCTGGCTCTGCGAGCACGGCCGCCGCGCGACGGAGGGTGTCGAGGCGGCACCGGCATGAGCGGCGGCCCGCTCGTCGAGGTGCGGGGGCTGAAGAAGCACTTCCCCGTGCGGCGCGGGGTGCTGCGCCGGACCGCCGGCCACGTGCAGGCGGTGGACGGAGTCGACCTGACGATCGAGCGC
>JACCZA010000214.1 GCA_013696185.1 Actinomycetota bacterium | reverse complement strand
GGACCAGCGTGACCTCCGTCGCGCTGCGGGGGATCTCCCCCGGCGCGACCTCGAAGGTCACCTCGAGGCCCTTGCAACGACCGGCGACTGCCTTTCCGTCGGGGAAAGCGGCGCCCTCGACCGCGATCTTCTCGCCGTCTGCCGACGCGATCAGGCCTCGACCCTTCTCCTCGTTGAACCACAGAAGCGTTCCCTGCACGGTTCCCTCCTCTCACGAGAGTGACCGGCGTGCCTCAGTGGCGGCGCTGTTCGCTCGTGGCAAGGGATTCTAGCAGGCCTTTCCACAGCCCGACCGCGAGCGGGCCGGATGAGCCTCACCCGCGGCGCGGGACGAGGGGCGCCCCCACGAAGCCGGCGGCGAGCGCAACCGTGGCGGCGACGGCGGTCGCGAGCGCGGCGAGGTGCGCGGTGAGCCCGAACGACCAGAACATCGTCACCCCGACGGCGACGAGGGCCGCGGCGAGCGCCCCGAGCGCCGGACGCCACGCGCGCCTGAGGCCGAGGAGCAGGGCGAGCGCCGGCAGCCAGTAAACGAGTTGACTCGCGCGGCCGAGGTCGTCGACCGCGCCGGCCGGGCGCGACAGCCCTGGCACCGAGGCGACCTCGGCCGTGAAGAACATCGCCCCGCAGTGGAAGCCGAGGAGGAGGAGCGCCGAGACGGCGAGGGCGGCCTCGGCAGGCCCGAGCCGGTGCGCGAGGGAGGAGACGGGGAGTCGAGAGGAGGCGAGTCTCGCGGCGATGCCGGCGGCCATCAGGGCGACGAGGAAGACCCAGTACGGCGCCGGCGCCACGCGCCCCGGAGGCTACACGGGCTGAGCTCGCTTGCGGCCGAGGCATGAGCAGCCCGTGAGGGAAGTCGAAGCACGGGGCCACCCAGGGCTCACGGGCGAGAGCCAGCATCGACGTCATCGTCCCGATCTTCTCAAGGAGGCTCCACTTGCGACATTTGCCACCGCGCCGTCTGCTCGTACCGCTGCTCGCCGCCGCCTGCCTGCTCGTTGCGGCGAGCGTCCTCGGCACCGCCCGTGCGGGAGGCGCCGGCGGAGTCGTCTACACGGCCACGAACGACGGCAGCGCGAACGGCGTGATCGCCTACCGCCGCGCGGCCGACGGCACGCTCGCCGAGGTGGGCAGGTTCCAGACGGGTGGAGGCGGCACCGGCTTCGCCCGGCTCGGCTCGCAGGGCTCGGTCGTCCTGGCCCTGAAAGGCACCCGCCTGCTCGTGACGAACGGCGGCAGCAACGACGTCTCCGTGTTCGCGGTGGGCGCTGACGCAAGGCTCACCCTGATGCAGCGCATCGCCTCGGGCGGCGATCGACCCGAGAGCGTCACGACACACGGCAACCTCGCGTACGTCCTGAACACGGGCGAGGAGGACAACAACATCACCGGCTTCCGGCTCACTCCCGCCGGGCGCCTCGCGCGCCTCAGCGGCTCGACCCGCCCGCTCAGCCAGAAGCGGGCTGACCCGGCGCAGGTGCAGTTCAGCCCCGACGGCCGCACGCTCGTCGTGACCGAGAAGGGCACGGACCGGATCGACACCTTCGCCGTCGGGAGCGACGGGAGGGCCGGGAGGGCCCGCGTGCAGCCGGCGGCGGGCAAGACGCCGTTCGGCTTCGCCTTCCGAAGCGACGGCACCCTCGTCGTCACGGAGGCGTTCGGGACGCAGCCCGGTCGAGCGGCCGCCTCCTCCTACTCCTCCGCGGGGTCCCGCTTGCGCCCGATCACCCGCACCGCACCGAACACCCAGTCCGACGTCTGCTGGGCGGTGATCACGAAGGACGGTCGCTACGCCTACGTCACGAACAACGGCAGCGGCACGATCTCGAGCTACCGGATCGCGACCGACGGCACGCTCACGCTGCTCCAGGCGGTCGCCGCCACCACCGGCACGACGGGCGGCTTCGGCACGCGTGACGCGGCTCTGAGCGACGACGGCTCCTACCTGTACGCGATCGACGTCGGCACGCGGACCGTGAACGCCTACCGCGTGAACGCCGACGGCAGCCTCACGACCGTCGCGGCCTATCCGGGCCTCCCGCCGACGTTCGCCGGGATCGCCGCGCGTTAGGGACCTGTCCTCAGCGGGCGCAGGCATCGAGCGAGGCGAGCTGGACGCCGCCGAGCACGATCAGCGCGAGGAAGAGCGGGCTCGAGAGCACCCCGGCCAGGCTCATGAACGCCACCCGGCCGCGAGTGTCCTCGAGCTCGCCCCGCGCCGCCGCGAGCCGGCTCCGCC
>JACCZA010000200.1 GCA_013696185.1 Actinomycetota bacterium | reverse complement strand
CACCCGGGCGGACACCGGGGGGGGCCAGGCGTACACTTCCGGCAGATGACCCGCCCTCCCCGTAACTCGCTGCTCGGAGCCGGGGCCGAGCCCTCGGCATCGTCACCGTGCTGCTCGCGATCGAGCTCCTCGACGAGCTCGTGGGAGGTGCTCGCGCCGCAGCCCTGCCGCTGATCCGCCGGGATCTCGACCTCTCCTACGGAGAGCTCGGCCTCGCGTTCGCGGTACCGGGCCTGATCGGGAGCGCGCTCGAGCCGATCATCGGTCTCGCGGGAGACGGGCGGAACCGTCGGCGACTCCTGGTGGCGGGCGGCGTCGTGTTCTCGCTCTCGGTCGCCTTGACCGCGGGCGCCACGGGTCTCGCGCTGCTGATCGTCGCGCTCGCGCTCGGCAACCCCGCGACGACTGCCTTCGTGAGTCTGGCGCAGGCGTCCCTGATGGACCTCGAGCCGCGGGCGCGCGAGCGCAACATGGCGCGCTGGGCGCTTACCGGCTCCCTCGGCGTCGTGCTGGGACCGGTCGTCCTCGCGCTCGTCCTGCAACTCGGCCTCGGCTGGCGAGCCGTCTCCGGCGCGCTGGCCGTCTGCGCCCTCACGCTGACGGCTCTCGCCGCGCGCTCGTCGCTGCCGGCAATCGAGCGGCGCGAGCCCGTTCGCGCCGGCGTCGGCAACCTCATGACGGCGCTGCGGCGCCGAGACGTCCTGCGCTGGCTCGGCCTGCTCGAGGCGTCCAATCTGATGCTCGACGTGCTCGGGGGCTTCCTGGCGCTCTACCTCGTCGACGTGATCCGGCTCGGGCCCGCCGAGGCGGCACTGGCGCTCGGCGTCTGGAGTGGAGCGCTGCTTCTCGGTGACACCCTGCTCCTCGTCGTCCTGCGCGGCGTGGAGGGCGTTCGCTACCTGCGGGTGAGCGCGTTGGCGGTCACGCTCGTCTACCCGCTCTTCCTCCTCGCCCCCGGGATCGCGAAGCTGCCGCTGCTCGCGCTGCTCGGCCTCCTCAGCGCGGGCGGGTACGCGATCCCGAAGGCTGGGCTGTATGGGGCCCTGCCCGGCAAGAGCGGGACCGCGATCGCGCTCGGCAGCGTCGGCGGGCTGGTCGGAGCGCTCGTCCCGCTCGGGCTCGGTCTCGCCGCCGGGCAGGTAGCGCTCGCCCCGACGATGTGGCTGTTGCTCCTCGGCCCGATCGTGCTCGTGGGCGGACTGCCGCGCGACCGGACCGGCGCCTAGATGACGGCACTGTCTTCGTCCTCGGTGTTGGGCTGTTCCGGGTCCGGGACGGGGGAGCCCTCGACTTCGTCGTTGCGGTCGTCCTCGCGCGGGTGGGTGCTCTCGGATTCGCTCATCCGCCCTTCCTACCGCGCCCCGCGCTCGGAGTCAAACCCGCCAGGGGGCCGCCCCTCCACGCTCCCCGGCGCCTCTATCCTTGCGCGCGTGAAGGTCGTCCTCCCCGACGAGTCCGAGCTCGAGCTCCCCGCCGGGGCGAGCGGGCGCGACGCCGCTGCGGCGATCGGCCCACGACTGGCCGAGCAGGCGGTCCTCGTCCGCTCGGACGGAAGCTCGCAGGATCTCCGCCTGCCCCTGGAGGACGGTCAGCACATCCAGATCTTGACCACGCGGGACAAGGACGATCCCGACGCCCTGGCCGTGCTGCGCCACTCGGCCGCCCACCTCCTCGCAGAGGCGGTCAGGCGCCTCTATCCCGGCGTCAAGATCGCGATCGGGCCTGCGATCGAGCACGGCTTCTACTACGACTTCGAGTTTCCCGAGCCGATCCGCGAGGAGGAGCTCGAGCGGATCGAGGAGGAGATCCGCCGCGAGCTCGCCGAGGGTCGCTCGTGGGAGCGGCGCGACACGAGCGCCGAGGAGGCGAAGCGGCTCTTCGGCGAGCAGGGCGAGCGCTACAAGGTCGAGCTCGTCGACACGGCCGAGGGGCCGATCTCCCTCTACACCCAGGGGGACTTCACCGACCTCTGCCGCGGCCCGCACCTGCAGGACTCGAAGCCGATCCAGGCGGTCAAGCTCACCGGCCTCGCCGGCGCGTACTGGCGCGGCGACGAGCGGAACGCACAGCTGACGCGCATCTACGGCACGGCGTTCTACTCCCAGGGCGACCTCGACGCCCACCTCGAGCGGCTCGAGGACGCCAAGCGCCGCGACCACCGCCGCCTCGGGCCCCAGCTCGACCTGTTCCACTTCGAGGAGGTCTCGCCGGGCGCCGCGCTCTGGCATCCGAAGGGCATGGCGATCTGGAATGCGCTCGAGGATCTGCGGCGGCGCGAGAACGAGCGGCGCGGCTACCTCGAGGTCAAGACGCCGATCATGTGGGACACGGCGCTCTGGCACCGCTCCGGCCACTGGGACAAGTACCGCGAGAACTTCTTCCTGATCCCGCACGGCGAGACGACCTATGGCCTGAAGCCGATGAACTGTCCGGGCCACATGCTCCTCTTCGCGAGCCGGCTCAGGAGCTACCGGGAGCTGCCACTGCGCTACGCCGAGGCCGCGGCGCTCCACCGCGACGAGCCGACGGGATCGCTGCACGGGCTGCTGCGCGTCCGGCACATCACCCAGGACGACGCCCATGTGTTCTGTACCGAGGAGCAGGTGCAGGCAGAGATCGACGAGATGTTCGACTACGTGGGCTTCCTCTACGAGCGCTTCGGGGTGCGCGAGCTCGCCCATGCGGAGCTCGCCACCCGGCCCGAGAACAAGCTCGGGAGCAACGAGCAGTGGGACGTGACCGAGGGGATTCTCCGCGCGGCGGTCGAGCGCCAGGGGATCCCGTATCGCGTGATGGCCGGGGAGGGGGCCTTCTACGGCCCGAAGATCGACCTGTTCATGGACGATGCGGTCGGGCGGGCCTGGCAGATGGGGACGATCCAGCTCGACGGCCAGCAGCCCGCGCGGCTCGGGTGCACGTACGTCGGTGCCGACAACGCCGAGCACACGCCCTACGTCATCCACCGGGCGCTCTTCGGCTCGCTCGAGCGCTTCATCGGCATCCTGATCGAGCACTACGGAGGCGCGTTTCCCTTCTGGCTCGCGCCGGTGCAGGTGCGGCTCGTGCCGGTCGGCGAGGGCCACCGGGCGGCTGCGGGCGAGATCCGCGACGCGCTCGCAGAGGCAGGCTTCCGGGCCGAGCTGGACGAGCGGGACGAGACGGTGGGGAGGCGGATCCGTGACGCCGAGCTGGCGAAGGTGCCGAAGCTCGTGGTCTTCGGCGACCGCGAGTCGCGCGATTCCCTCGCGATCCGCGACCGCGGAGGGCGCCGCTACTCTGCGAGTCTCGATGACCTGCTCGAAGACCTTGCTAAGCTGGCAGCCTGAAGAAGCAGGCGCGGACCCGTTCCTCAGCTCTCGGGCCGCGTGCCCGCAAAGAGGTCGACCGAGTCGACGAGACGAGGCGTGCGGGGCTGCTGCGTGTCACCGGATGGACTAGAGAGGGAGGAAGCAGCAGCTTGGTGAAAGCCCTTTGAGGCCGAGGCGGCGTGTCGAGCCGGTTCGTCCCGTACCGCAGGATCGGATCAACGACGCCATCAGGGTGCCGCGGGTTCGGCTGATCGACGAGGACGGCGCGCAACTCGGGATCAAGACGGCAGACGAGGCGCGCGAGTACGCCTACGGCAAGAACCTCGACCTCGTCGAGGTGGCGGCCCAGGCGGATCCACCTGTCGCGCGGGTGATGGACTACGGCAAGTACCGCTACGAGCAGGAGCAGAAGGCGAAGCTCGCGCGGAAGCACCAGACCTCGATCAACGTCAAGGAGATCAAGTTCAGGCCGAAGATCGGCATCCACGACTACGATACGAAGAAGGGCCACGTCGTCCGCTTCTTGAATCAGCGGGCCAAGGTGAAGGTCACGATCATGTTCCGGGGGCGGGAGAACCTCCATCCGGAGCGGGGACGAGATCTGCTGATTCGGCTCTCGGAGGACGTGAAGGAGATCGGGCAGATCGAGTCGCCGCCTCTGCTCGACGGGCGCAACATGGTGATGCTGCTGGGACCGACGAAGAACGCGGGAGTGACGAGAGACGATGCCAAAACAGAAGACGTCGAGCGGAGCGAAGAAGCGGTTCAAGCTCTCGGCGGCGGGCAAGCTGATGCGCCGCCACGCGATGAAGAGCCACAACCTCGGGAAGAAGTCGGCCAAGCGGCGGCGCGGCTTTCGCAAGGATAATCCGGTCGCCTCGAGCGACGAGCGCTCGGTCAAGAAGCTCCTGGGAGTCGGGTAGATGCCTCGCGTCAAGCGATCCGTCCATGCGCGCAAGAAGCGGCGCAAGGTGCTCGAGCAGGCGAAGGGCTACTGGGGGCTCAAGAGTCGGAGCTACCGCTACGCGAAGGAGCAGGTCGAGCACTCGCTCGTCTATGCCTACCGCGACCGGAAGGCCAGAAAGCGCACGTTCCGCCGGCTCTGGATCGTGCGGATCAACGCCGCCGCACGGACTCACGACCTCTCGTACAACCAGTTCGTCTCGGGCTGCCGGCTGGCCGGAATCGAGCTCGATCGCAAGATCCTCGCCGATCTCGCGGTGAGCGATCCGGCAGCATTCGGTGCGGTCGCCGAGCAGGCCAAGACCGCGCTCGCCGGCGCCCGCGCCTGACCGACGGGCTCGCGGCGAGCCTTCGCGTCCGCTGCCTGCGCTCCCCCGCCTGCGCGGAGGGCCGGCGCTGATCACCTCGGCGGCGAACGCGAGGCTCAAGCTCGTCCGCCGCCTGCGGGCGCGGCGGGCCCGCGAGCGGCTCGGGCTGTTCGCCTGCGAGGGCGAGGATCTCGTCGAGGCCGCACTCGATGCGGGCCTCGTGCCGGTCGAGGCGCTGCTCGACGCCGAGCGGCCGGCCCTCGCGGAACGGCTGCCGGGGGCCGAGCGGGTGGCTCCCGGACTCCTCGCCGAGCTCTCG
>JACCZA010000164.1 GCA_013696185.1 Actinomycetota bacterium | reverse complement strand
AGACCCGCCTCCTCGTGCAGGCGCTGACGGGGAGCGAGGGCCGTTTCCACGGCCTGCGCAACCGCGCCTACGGGACGCAGGTGGTGGCGGGCGTGACGCCCGGCAAGGGCGGCCAGGACGTCGAGGGGATCCCGGTCTTCGACACGGTGGCCGAGGCGGTCGACGAGACGGGCGCCAACACGGCGATCGGCTTCGTGCCGGGCCGCTTCGCCGTGGACGCCATCTACGAGGCGGTCGACGCGGGCATCGGCACGGTGATCGCGATCGCCGAGCACATCCCGGCGCACGAGATGCTGCGCGTCTACACCTACGTCCGGCCGAGGGGCGTCACGCTGATCGGCCCGAACTGTCCGGGCGCGCTGTCGCCGGGCAAGGCGAACGTCGGCATCATCCCGGCCACGATCTTCCGCGAGGGCTCGATCGGCCTCGTCTCGCGCTCGGGGACGCTGACCTACCAGATCGGCCACGAGCTGACGCAGCTCGGGCTGGGCAACTCGACGATCGTCGGCATCGGCGGCGACCCGGTCGTCGGCTCGTCCTTCATCGACATCCTCGAGCGGTTCGAGTCCGATCCCGAGACCGAGTCGGTCGTGATGGTGGGGGAGATCGGCGGCGACGAGGAGGAGAAGGCCGCCCGCTTCATCGCGGAGCGGATGACGAAGCCGGTCGTTGCCTACATCGCGGGCTTCACGGCGCCGCCAGGCAAGACGATGGGCCACGCCGGCGCGATCATCTCGGGCTCCGCCGGCACCGCCCAGGCGAAGAAGGAGACACTCGAGAGCTGCGGCGTCCGCGTCGGGACCTCGCCGACCGAGGTGTCGAGCCTCGTCGCCGAGCTCGTCGGCACGGGCGCGTAGGCCCGAGCCCGCAGGGTCTGGCTCAGGAGGCGGCGTGCCCGGCCAGCTCGCGCAGTGCCCTCGGCACGAGGCGGGGCTGCAGCGGCGGCGCGAGGGAGCCGCGAGCGTGCGCGCGAAAGGTCGGGCAGACGTTCTCGCCCGGAAGCGCGCACAGGCCGGCGCGGCGGAAATAGCAGTCGTTGCAGGACACATTCACGTGTTTGCGCATCGCTTGAGATCCAGCTCCTCGTCTTGCGGCTGTCCGGACGGCGGTGATCTTCCGTCGGGGCGGAGAGGCGATCAACCCCGCCGTTCACGAAACCGACGCAATTTCCGGCCCATTCGGGACCGGGCTCGAGCTCCCCTCAGGCAGCCCGCGCAGGCAGGGCGGCGAGCTTCTGGATCGCCTGCCGGAAGGTGCCGACGGGGATGACTCGCAGGCCGCCCGCGTGGCGTCTCGCCTCGGCCGCGTTCTCGCCGGCCGGCACGAGCATGACGTCGACGCCGCTCCGGCGCGCACCGATCGTCTTCTGGCGCACTCCACCGATGGGGAGGACGGCGCCGTCGAGGTCGATCGCGCCCGTCACGGCGACCTTGTAGCCGCGATCCACGTCTCGACCGAGCTCCTCCAGCACGTCGAGCGCGAACGCGAGCCCGGCGGAGGGGCCGCCGACCTTGTTCGTGTCGATCCGCACGTCGATCGGCAGGCGAACGTCGGTGGCCTGCTCGGGCAAGACGCCGATCACCGGCCGGCTGCGCTCGCGGGGATCACGCGCCGTCACGAGCGAGACCTCCGTCACCTCGCCGCCGCGGCGGACGGTGAGCGTGACGCTCGAGCCCGGAGGCTTGCGGCGGAGCAGCCGGCGCAGATCGGCGGGGCCGCGTACCCGGTTGCCGTCGAGGTCGGTCACGATGTCGGTCGGCTGCAGCTTCCCGTCGGCGGGCGCGTCGGGCACGATCTCGACGATGAGCGCCCCGGTCGGCCGCGCCGTCACCTCGTAGCCGAGCTCGCGCAGGGCGACGGCTGCCGCGACCACCTGCGAGCGCGTCATCTGGCGCAGGCTGCTCTGCCGGCGCACCTCATCGCTCACGCCCGACGGATTGATCGCCTCGGCCGGAACGAGATCCGAGCCCTTGCGCAGGCTCGGGATCAGGCGCTCCAGGAGCGTCGCGCGGCGCACGATCACGTCGAGGTAGTAGATGCCGCCCGGCGCCCCGTCGGCTCCCTTGCCGCCCTCGACGCTGATCAGCGGCGCGACCGGATGCGCCTCGTCGGGCAGGAAGATGTAGGTGTCGCTCGCCGGGGCGAGGAAGAGGACGCCGGCGGTCACCGCGAGCAGAAGCAGGACCACCGCGCCGAGTCGCCCCGGCGAGAGAAAGCTCCTCACCTGCCGAGCATAGAGCCAGCTGCCTTCCGGGTCGCGTGCCCGGGCGCTACAGCAGGCCGCGCGTGAGCCCGCCGTCGACCGGGATCACGGCGCCGGTCACGTACGCCGCCCGGTCGGAGGCGAGGAAGCAGACGACGTCCCCGATCTCGGCGGGCGTGCCGAGGCGCCGCAGCGGGATCGGCGCGAGGTCGGACTCGCTCGGGCCGTCGGGGTAGACCTCGGCGAGCCGCTCGGTGTCGATCCTGCCCGGCGCGATCGAGTTGACGGTGATCCCCGCCGGGCCGACCTCGCGGGCAAGCGTCTTCGCCCAGCCGATCACCCCCGGCCGCACCGCGTTCGACAGCGCCAGGCCGTCGATCGGCTCCCGCACCGAGCTCGACGTGATCGTGATCACGCGCCCGTGGCCGCTCCGCTCGAGGTGCGGCAGGCAGAGGCCGGTCAGGTGCACGGCCGACACGAGCAGGAGCTCGACGGCGCCGACGAGCGCCTCGGCGTCGAGTGCGCGCGCGGGCCCGCGCGGCGGGCCGCCGCCGTTGTTGACGAGGATGTCGATCCCGCCGAAGGCCTCGATCGTCCGGTCGACGAGGCCCTTTAGGTGGGCGTGGTTCGTCAGGTCGCCGCGCACCGCGAGGGCACCCAGGCGCTCGGCCTCACGCGTCAACACGTCCCGGCGGCGCGCGAACATCGCCACGTTCGCGCCCTCGGCCGAGAGCGACTCGGTGATGGCGAGGCCCATGCCCGCCGAGGCGCCGCAGACGATCGCGGTGCGCCCCTGGAGGTCGAGCTCCAACGCCGCCTCCCTAGGAGCCCGAGAGCACGGAGACGACGTCGCGCACGGCCTCGGCCGAGGCGCGCATGGCCTCCTGCTCGGCCTCGCTCAGATCGAGCTCGACGATCTCCTCGATCCCGGCCGCGCCGAGCTTGACCGGCACGCCCATGTAGAGGCCCTCGATGCCGTACTCGCCCTCCAGGTAGGCGGTGCAGGGCAGCAGCCGCTTCTCGTCGAGCACGATGGCGTCGACCATCTGCGCGGCCGCCGCCGCGGGGGCATACCAGGCCGACGTACCGAGCAGGTTGACGATCTCGCCGCCGCCCTTTCGCGTCCGCTCGACCATGGCCTCGATCGCCTCGTCGGCGACGAGGCGCCGCAGCGGCACGCCGCCCACCGTCGTCGCGGAGACGACGGGCACCATCTGGTCGCCGTGGCCGCCGAGCACCATCGCGGTCACGTCCTTGACAGACGTCCCGGTCTGCCAGGCGATGAACGCCGAGAAGCGCGCGGTATCGAGGATGCCCGCCATGCCGAACACGCGCTCCTTGGGCCAGCTCGACGCGCTCCGGGCGACGTGGCACATGGCGTCGAGCGGGTTCGAGACGACGAGGAGGATGGCGTCGGGCGACTCGGCCATCGCCGCCTCGGTGACCGAGCGCACGATCCGCTCGTTCGTGGTGACGAGGTCGTCCCGGCTCATCCCCGGCGAGCGGGGCAGGCCGGCCGTGATCACAACCACCTCCGAGCCGGCGGTCTCACCGTAGCCGTTCGAGCCGACGATCCCCGGCTCGTAGCCGAGCACCGCCGCCGCCTGGTTCATGTCCAGCGCCTTGCCCTGCGGCAGGTTCTCCTTGATGTCGACGAGCACCACGTCGGCGTAGTCGCGCCGCGCCAGCTCCTGGGCACAGGTCGCGCCGACGTTCCCCGCGCCGACCACCGTCACCTTGCGCCGCCCGCTCACGAGACGGCGACCTGCATGTGCTCGACGATCGCGTCTGCGACCTCGCTCGTCCCGACCGCGGTCGGGTCGTCGCGCGAGCGCTTCATGTCGTAGGTGACGCTCCTGCCCTCGGCGATCACCTCGGCGATCGCGCGCTCGAGCCGGTCGGCGGCCTCGGTCTCCTCCAGGTGGCGCAGCATCAGCATCCCCGAGAGCATCATCGCCATCGGGTTCACCTTGTTCTGGCCCGCGTACTTCGGCGCCGAGCCGTGCGTCGGCTCGAACACAGCGACCTCGTCGCCGAAGTTCGCGCCGGGCGCGAGCCCGAGCCCGCCGATCATTCCAGCGCAGAGGTCGGAGAGGATGTCGCCGTAGAGGTTCGGCAGCACGAGGACGTCGTACTCCTCCGGCCGCTGCACGAGCTGCATGCACATGTTGTCCACGATCCGGTCGTCGAACTCGATGTCGTCGTTCTCCTCCGCCACCTCGCGGGCGACGCGCAGGTAGAGCCCGTCCGAGAACTTCATGATGTTGGCCTTGTGCACCGCCGTGACCTTGCGGCGGCCGCTGTGGCGCGCGTAGTCGAAGGCGAACTGGACGATCCGCCGCGTGCCCGTGATCGAGATCGGCTTGATCGAGATGCCGGCATCGGTGCGGACGGTGCCGCCGTGTCGCCCGATCCACTCGATCAGCTCGAGGGCGTCGTCTGTGCCCTCCTCGTACTCGATCCCCGCGTAGAGGTCCTCGGTGTTCTCGCGGATGACGACGAGGTCGACGTCCTCGAAGCGCGTGCGCACGCCGGGATAGGTCTTGCAGGGGCGCACCTGGCCGTAGAGGTCGAGCAGCTTGCGCAGGCCGACGTTGACCGAGCGAAAGCCGCCGCCGACCGGCGTCGTGATCGGCCCCTTGAGGGCCACGCCCGTGCGCCTGATCGCCTCCAGCACGTGCTCGGGCAGCGGATTGCCGCCGTTCTCGTCCATCACGTCGGTGCCGGCGTGCTGGACGTCCCACTCGAGCTCGACCCCGGTCGCCTCGAGCACGCGGCGCGTCGCTTCCGCCAGCTCTGGGCCCGTGCCGTCCCCGGGGATGAGTGTCACCTGGTGTGCCACGGCGCGGCACTCTACCGCGCTTGGGGGCCGGGGGGTCCAGGTAGATTCAGCGCCGTGAGCGACTTCAAGCCGGGTCTCGAGGGCGTCGTCGCGTTCCAGACCTCGATCGCCGAGCCGGACCGCGAGGGTGGCTCCCTCCGCTACCGCGGAGTCGACATCGAGGAGCTCGTCGGAGCCGTTCCCTACGAGAAGGTCTGGGGCCTCCTCGTCGACGAGACCTTCGAGCCCGGCATGCCGGGCCCCGAGCCCTATCGCCTCGAGCACCCGACGGGAGACGCTCCCTCGGATCTCCAGAGCGCGACGGCGCACCTCTCTGCGGAGTGGGGGCTCGAGAAGCTCGTCGACATCGACGAGGAGCAGGCACAACACGATCTGGCGCGCCTCTCGGCGACGATGATCTCGATCGTGGCCCAGTCCGCTCGGGGCGACGCCGAGCCGGTGCCCGAGGAGACGATCGCCCGAGGCGAGAGCGCCGCCGAGGAGTTCCTGCTCCGCTGGCGCGGCGAAGCGGACCCGAGGCACGTCACCGCGCTCGACACCTACTGGATCTGCACGGCCGAGCACGGCCTGAACGCCTCGACCTTCACCGCCCGCATCGTCGCCTCGACCGGTGCCGACTGCGGTGCCGCGCTGTCGGCTGCGGTGGGCGCGCTCTCCGGGCCGCTTCACGGCGGGGCGCCGGCGCGCGTGCTGCCCATGCTCGACGCGGTCGCCGCCTCGGGCGACGCGGAGCGCTACGTGCGCGAGTTGCTCGACCGGGGTGAGCGGGTGATGGGCTTCGGTCACCGCGTGTACCGCGCCGAGGATCCGCGGGCCCGCCTCCTGCGTCAGACCGCGCGCGACCTCGGCTCCTCGCGGGTCGAGGTGGCGGAGGAGCTCGAGCAGGCGGCGCTGGCCGAGCTGCGCGCGCGCCAGCCCGACCGCGTGCTCGCAACGAACGTCGAGTTCTGGGCCGCGGTGGTGCTCGACATCGCCGAGATCCCGCCGCCGCTCTCCCCGGCGATGTTCGCGTGCGCTCGGGTTGCCGGCTGGTCGGCGCACGTCCTCGAGGAGAAGCGGACCGGCCGCCTCATCCGCCCCTCGGCGCAGTACGTGGGCCCCGCGAGCCGCCCGGCCTCGGCCGTGGACGGCGCCCCCGTCCCGAGTTGAGCCTCGCGCAGGCCGGGGCGCAGGCCGGGGCACTCGCCGACAGCGGGGACGAGCGTGCGCTCTCGCGCCTCCGCGCCCAGTGGGAGGACGAGCTCGAAGGCGCGGCACGGAGCCGCGACTACCGGGAGCGGGCTGTCGCATATCGCGCGATCGGGCAGTTCCGCTTCCGTCAGAAGCTCGAGCTGCTGCGGCGCGGGCTCGAGGACGAGGCCCCGGCCTGCCGCGGCTCGGCCCTCCTCTCGCTCGAGCTGCTCGCACGCGACCACCCGGGCGACGTCAACGGCGTTCGCCCGCTGCTGCACGCGCTCGTCAACAGCGATCCGAACGCCGCAGTGCGACGCCTCGCCGTCATCGCCCTCAGACACGGCTCGCCGCAGCGCGACTCGATCGTCCTCCTGAGCGGGATCGGCGACGACGACGACCAGGAGCGCGAGCTGCGTGCGGCCGCGAAGAAGGTGGCAGCCGAGCTGACGCAGAAGGCGCGCGGAAGGTAGCGCGGGGAAACCTGCGGTTTCCCCCCGCGGCCCCCCTTCCCTGACAGAGCTCGCTGTTCTGACACAGTTGGTTGGCCTCCCGGGCGAATGAATCGCCCTCCGGCCATGAGCGCCACTCGCTGATCCATCAATGAAAGCCTGATCGGGACACGCCCCAGGGACAGTCCCCTCTCATGGCTGCGCGGGATGGGGGGTCTCGCTCAGGAGCCCTTGCTGCGCTTGGCGTGGGGGTGCGCTGCGAAGTAGAGCTCGCGGCGGCGGCGGTCGGAGACGTGGGTGTAGAGCTCCGTGGTCGCGAGGTCGGCGTGGCCGAGCAGCTCCTGGACGCTGCGGAGGTCGGCGCCTCCCTCGAGCAGGTGCGTCGCGAAGGAGTGCCGTAGCAGGTGCGGGTGCACGCGCTCGGGCTCGAGTCCCGCCTTCGCCGCTAGCCGGCGCAGGATCAGGAACGCGCCGGCCCGCGTGAGCGCGCCGCCCTGCGCGTTCAGGAAGAGGTCGGGGCGGTTGCGGCGGTCGAGGTGCGGCCGGCCGCGGGCCAGGTAGCGGCGCAGCGCATCGGTCGCCTGTCGTCCGATCGGGACGATCCGCTCCTTGTCCCCCTTGCCGAGGCAGCGGACGAGGCGGCTCTCGAGATCGACGCCGCTCCGGTCGAGGCCGACCGCCTCGGAGACGCGCAGGCCGGCCCCGTACAGGAGCTCGACGAGCGCCCGATCTCGCAGCCCGCGCGGCGTGACGCCGACGGCCGCCTCGATCAGTCGCTCGGCCTCTCCGACCGAGAGGGTGCGCGGTAGGCGCCGTGTCCGTCGGGGCAGGATGAGCGCCGCCGCGGGGTTGTCTCGCCGCAGGTCGAGCAGCACGAGGTGGCCGAAGAAGGCGCGCGCGGCCGCGGCACGGCGGGCGATCGTCGCGGCCGAGCGGCCGTCGGTGCGCAGGGTGCCGAGGTACCGCTCGAGCTCGTCCGTCGATGCGGTCCCCGGAGCCCGCCCGAGCCAGGCGGCGAGCGC
>JACCZA010000153.1 GCA_013696185.1 Actinomycetota bacterium | reverse complement strand
ATCCTGTGGCTCGTGAGGCGGTGGAGGACAGGGCAGCGCCAGGGGAGCGCTTGTAGAAGGGTGCGAAGCGGTCGGGGAAGCCCGGCATGGTGCAGCCGATGCAGACGCCACCGGTGTTCATGCAGCCGCCGACGTGGTTGATCGCGCCGCGCGAAGTGATGTTGCAGTTGACGACCGGCCCCCAGCAGCCGATCTCGACGAGGCACTCGCGGTCGCCGAACTCCTGGGCAAAGGAGCCCTCCTCGTAGTAGGCGCCCCGGACGCAATGGCGGTGGACGGTCTCGCCGAAGAGCCAGGCGGGGCGCCCGAGCTCGTCGAACTCGGGCAACGGGCCGAAGCCCTGCAGGAAGTAGAGGAGCGCCGCGACGGTCTCGGTGAAGTTGTCGCCGACGGGCGCGCAGCCCGGCACGTTCACGACGGGCACGCCGAGGGCGCTGCGGTAGTCCTTGCCGAGGAAGTCCATCAGGCTCATCGCGCCGGTCGGATTCCCGTGCGCCGAGGGGACCCCGCCCCAGGTCGCGCAGGTGCCGATCGCCAGCGACGCCGCCGCGCCCGGTGCGAGCCTCGCCACCCACTCCTCCGTCGTGACCGCGCGCATCTCGCCGCCCGGGCCCCAGGGCTCCTCACCCTGGCTCACCCAGTAGCCGCCCCGCTCCGTCGCGACCGTCTCGTCGCTGATCGAGCCCTCGAGGATGATCACGTAGGGCGAGTCGAGCTCGCCGCGCACCGCAGCCTCGTGGGCGCGCAGGTAGTTCGGCCCCGACTCGATGTTGAGCACCGGGTGGTGGAGGATCACGCGGGGCAGCCCGGGATGCGCCCCCAGCAGGAGGCTCTCCACGCTCGGAGCCTGCGCACCCGTAACCGAGACCGAGCACCCGTCGCAGCTCATCCCGGCGAACCAGAAGGCGTGCACCTTCTCGAGCGGCCCCATCCGGCTCTGCGGCCCGGCGATCGCCGACGGCTCCAGATAGTCCTCCATCGTGGCGCGGGCGGGCATGCCGAAATCACCGACGTCCTCGTGGAAGCGCTCGACCGGGCCGAGGAGGTCGAGCAGGCGCTCTGCCGGGGTCTTCCGCACGACCGTTGCCGCCACTCTCGTCCTCCTCTAGCGTCGCCGCCGGCCCGCTGGACTCCGGGTAAGTGCTTCGTGCATAGTGCTTCTGCTCGAGGCCTGCGTCAAATGGGAGGAGGTCCGCGTGGCAAAAAGCTTCGAATGCCGGCACGGCGGTGTCGTCTGTCGTGCCAGGATCACCGGCGAGACGGAGGAAGAGGTGCTGCAGAAGGCGGTCGCGCACGCGAGAGAGGTGCACGGCGTCGACCTCGCTCGGTCGAAGACGCTCGCGCGCTACGCCCAGGGCCTCATCCGCGAGGCCTGACGTGCTCGCGCTCTCGCACACGGCCTGGTGGGCGATCGGCTCCACGATCGCCGGCGTCGTCGTCCTCCTCGTCGTCTTGCTGCTGCTCGCGATCATCGCCGTCGCCCGGCGGATCGGACGTCAGGCGGGCGAGATCGTCGAGGCGCTCGACGGCGCGCGCGCCAACACGGACGCGCTCTTCGACGTCGCGAGGACGAACCTCGCAGTCGACCAGATCACGCGCGGCCTGCGCACCGTCCGCGAGGCGGCTGGCAGATGAGCACCACGGCGGCCGTCTTCGCCTGGATCGGGCTCGTGCTCGGCCTCGGGATCGCGGTCGTCGTGCTCGTCCTCTTCCACAACGTCCTGCGCGTCGCGCTCGAGATCAAGCGCTACGCCGCCGACGTTCTCGACGCGGGCGTCGGGATCGCGACGAACCTCGACGGGGTCGACGAGGCGGTGCGAACGCGGGAGCTCGCGACCGCCGTCCCGCCCCTCGCAGTCGCCTACCTCCAGAAGCTCGGGAAGGTGCCGGGCTGATGCTGGCGCTGACGAGCGGGGTCACGATCGCCTGGTGGGTGGCCCTCGCGGTCGGTCTCGTCGTCCTGCTGGTGGCCACCGCGCTCCTCGAGACGCTCCGGCGCACGGTCGTCGCGGTCGACGCGGGCGTGAGCGATGTCTGGACGATGGGCAAGCGGGTGGCCCAGAACACGCAGACGACGCACCTCTTGCACACGACGAAGGCACGCGGGGTCGAGCTGCTCGGGGAGCTCGAGCAGCACGCCGCCATGGCCGGAGGGAGCGAACGATGAAGACTGCCCTGATCACGGTCACGCTGATCGAGCTGGCGGTGCTGGTCGTCGTGCTCGCCGTCTACCTGGTCCTGATCGCCGGCACGCTGCGGAAGGTCTCGCAGACGCTCGGCCTCGTGACCTTCGGTGTGCGGGCGATCGAGCAGCAGACGGCCCCCATCGGGCCCGTTCTACGCGATATCAACGGTGCGCTCGAGGGCGTCGCCGGAGCCCTGCAGACCGTCGCGGGAGGCGCCGGGAAGTCGGACGGCGCCGAGGGCTCGCAGAACCCCGAAGCGATCCCGCCCGTCGCTCAGCCGGACTCGTTCCCGATCACGAGAGACTGATCCCGCGCCGGGTCGGGGCGCAGCCCCGCGAGACTCTCGCTCAGCAGATGCGAGGGAGCGGATCCCCGACGAGCATGTCCATGACGCGCCGTCCGCCGAAGGCCGTCTCCACGAGCACGAGCCCCTCCGGATCGGTCTTCACCTCGCCGATCGCATCGGCCGCCTCGAACCCCGGCACGGCCCGGAGCGCCGCGAGCGCGGCCTCGGCCGCCGCCGGCGAGACGAAGGCGACGAGCGCTCCCTCGTTGGCGACGTACATCGGGTCGATGCCCAGGATCTCGCAGGCACCCACCACGGCGGGAGCGATCGGGATGCTCGCCTCGTGGACGACGATCGCGACACCCGACGCGCGGGCGAGCTCGTTCAGCACGCTGGCGAGGCCGCCCCTCGTGGCGTCCCGGATGCAGCGGAGCTCGCTCCCCACCGCGTCCAGGAGCGCGTCGACGGCCGGCCACAGCTGTCGAGTGTCGGACTCGATCGACGCCTCGAGCTCGAACTCGCCGCGCGCGAGCATGATCGCCATCCCGTGCGCCGCGATCGGCCCCGAGAGGAGGATCCGGTCCCCCGGGCGCAGCGAGGTCGGCGCGAGCTCGGCGCGGTCGTCGACGACACCGAGGCCGGTCGTCGTCACGTACATGTCGTCGCAGTGCCCGCGCTCGACCACCTTCGTATCGCCGGCGAGGATCTCCACCCCGGCGGCTGCTGCGGCGAGCGCGATCGCCTCCACCTCGGCGGTCAGCTCCGCCGCCGTCAGCCCCTCCTCGAGCACGAGCGAGAGCGTCAGCGCGAGCGGCCGTGCACCGCTCACGGCGAGGTCGTTGACGGTGCCGTTGACCGCGAGCTCGCCGATCGAGCCGCCGGGGAAGCGGATGGGCTTGACCACGAAGCTGTCGGTCGTGAGCGCGAGCTGCGCTCCGCCGAGCTCGAGCCGTGCCGCGTCGTCGAGCGCGCGCGCCTCCAGCCCGAAGGCGGGAGCGAGCAGTCCCTCGACGAGGGCGAGCGTCGCCTTGCCTCCCGCGCCGTGCGCCATCGTGATCCGCTCGTCGCGAAACCGCAGCGGCTTCCCCTTGACGCGCTCGATCAGGCCGAGCACGTGCTGCTCGGTCCGTGCCTCGGCCGGCATCAGACCACGATCCGCTCGCGGGCGAAACGGCCGTAGTTGTAGTA
>JACCZA010000135.1 GCA_013696185.1 Actinomycetota bacterium | reverse complement strand
TCCGAGGCCCTCGACCGCGCCACCGTGCCGCCGGCGTGCCTGATCCTGGTCGCCGAGGCGCGTGTCCTTGCCGCCGATCGTCTCGTAGCCCTCCGGCATGATCTCGCCCTTGTTCACCCACACCTTGACGCCGATCCGACCGAAGGTCGTCTTCGCCTCCGTGAACCCGTAGTCGATGTCGGCGCGGATCGTGTGCAGCGGCACGCGGCCCTCCGAGTAGCTCTCCGAGCGGCTCATCTCGCCGCCGCCCAGGCGGCCGCCGCACTGGATCCTGATCCCCTGCGCACCCGAGCGCATCGCCGAGGCGAGCGCGCGCTTCATCGCGCGCCGGAAGCTGACGCGGTTCTGCAGCTGCTCGGCAATCGACTGCGCGACGAGCTTCGCGTCGAGCTCGGGCCGCTTGATCTCGTTGATGTTGATGTGGACGCTCTTGCGGGTGATCGCGTGCAGCTCCTTGCGGAGCGCGTCGACCTCGACGCCGGACTTGCCGATCACGATGCCCGGACGCGCCGTGTAGATGTCCACGGTGACCCGCTGCTTGTCCTTGCGGATCAGGATGTCGGACAGGCCGGCGTGGGCCAGCTTGCCGTAGATGTGCTCGCGGATCTTGACGTCCTCGAGGATGTAGTCCGCGAACTGCTTGTTGTCCGTGTACCAGTTGGACTTCCAGTCGTGGATGACGCCGACGCGCAGGGCGCCGGGATGAACTTTCTGGCCCATCAGCGATTGCCTTTCGTCCGGGTCGGGCGGGGGAGGAATGTCGTCATGCGGTCACCGCGCCCTGCTTCTGCTCCTCGGCGACCTGCTTCGTCCGCCGGCGGCGGCTCTTCTCCTCGGAGCTCGGCGCCACGTCGGTCTTGCCGCGGACGGCCGGGCGCTGCTTCGTCTGCTGCACCGGCCCCGTGGGCTCGCCGACCTTGACCGTGATGTGGCACGTGCGCTTGTGGATGGGGGCGGCCCGGCCGCGCGCCCTGGCGCGAATGCGCTTGATCGTCGGGCCCTCGTCGACGTAGACCGCGGAGACGACGAGCTCGTCGCCCATGAGGCCGTGATTCGCCTCGGCGTTCGCGACTGCCGAGCGGAGCACCTTCTCGATCTCGCGTGCCGCGGCGCGCTGGGTGAACGCGAGGACGGTCCGCGCCTCGGGCACGCTGCGACCGCGGATGTGCTCCACGACCACGCGCGCCTTGCGGGCCGACACGCGCACCCACTTCGCCTCGGCGCGCACCTCCTGACGGGTCTCGGGCGACGCTGCCACCTACCGCCCTCTCTTGACCTGTGTCTGGCGGTCGCCCGCGTGCCCGCGGAAGGTGCGGGTGGGCGCGAACTCGCCCAGCTTGTGGCCGACCATCTGCTCGGAGACGAACACGGGCACGTGCTTGCGGCCGTCGTGGACCGCGATCGTGTGACCGACCATCTCGGGGAACACCGTGGAGGCGCGCGACCAGGTGCGGATCATGCGCTTGGAGCCCGAGGAGTTCATCTCCTCGATCCGGCTCATCAGGCGGTCCTCGACGAACGGGCCCTTCTTCGACGATCTACTCACGAGCGACTCCTACCTCTTCTGCTTGCCGCGGCGCCTGCCGCGGACGATGAGCTTGTCGGACTGCTTGTGCTTGCGGCGCGTGCGCTTGCCGAGCGTCGGCACGCCCCAGGGAGTGACGGGGTGGCGGCCGCCCTTCGACTTGCCCTCGCCGCCGCCGTGGGGATGGTCGACGGGGTTCATCGCCGAGCCGCGCACGACCGGGCGCTTGCCGCGCCAGCGGCTCCGGCCGGCCTTGCCGCCCGTGATGTTCTCGTGGTCCGTGTTCCCGACCTGGCCGATCGTGGCCCGGCACGTCAGCTGCACGCGCCGCATCTCCCCGGAAGGGAGGCGCAGCACGCCGTAGCCGTCGTCCTTCGCCACGAGCTGGACGCCGGAGCCGGCGCTGCGGGCCATCTGGCCGCCGCGGCCGGGCTGCAGCTCGACGTTGTGCACGAGCGTGCCCGTCGGGATGTTCTCGAGCGGCAGCGCGTTCCCCGGCCGGATGTCCGCCGCCGGGCCCGACTCCACGGTGGCGCCTACCCGCAACCGCGCGGGCGCGAGGATGTAGGCCTTCGCGCCGTCGGCGTAGTGGATCAGCGCGACTCTCGCCGAGCGGTTCGGGTCGTACTCGATCGCCGCCACCTTCGCCGGCACGCCGTCCTTCACGCGCTTGAAGTCGACGAGGCGGTAGCGGCGCTTGTGACCGCCGCCCTGATGACGTGTGGTGATCCGGCCGTTGTTGTTGCGACCGCCGTTTCTCTTCACGGGCTCGAGGAGGCTCCGCTCGGGCTTCGTCTTCGTGATCTCGTCGAAGCTCGAGACGGTCATGAAGCGGCGCCCGGCGCTCGTCGGCTTGTACTTCCTGAGTGCCATCAGCGGCTCGCCCCCATCAGACCTGGGCCCCTTCGAAGATCTCGATCGTCTCGCCCTCGCGCAGCTGGACGATCGCCTTCTTCCACCCGGGCCTCGTGCCGCGGAAGGCGCCGCGGCGCTTCGGCTTCGCCTTCACGTGCGCGATGTTGACGTTCTCGACGTGCACGCCGAAGAGCTCCTCGACGGCCTGGCGCACCTGCGTCTTGTGCGCGTCACCGTGGACGCGGAACGTGTACTTGCGATCGGTGATCAGGCTGTAACTCTTCTCGGAGACCACAGGCGCGAGCAGAACCTCGTTGGGATGGAGACTCACGCCTCGACCCTCGCCTGGACGAGCGGCAGCGCCGCCTCGGTCACGAGCAGGGAGCGCGCCCAGACCACCTCGGCCACCCCGAGCTCACCCGGCACCGTGACGGCGACGCGCTCGAGGTTGCGGAACGACTTCAGCAGGCTCTCCTCGCTCTCGTCCGCCACGACGACGAGCGGGCGTGTCGCCCCCCAGGCCTCGACGAGCGCCTCGGCAGCCTTCGTCGAGGGCGCGTCCCACTCCCCGGAGACGAGTCCGAGCGAGCCGCGCGCGGCGTGCGCCGAGAGGGCGCCGGCGAGCGCGGCCCTGCGTGCCTTGCGGTTCATCTTGAGCGCGAAGCTCCGCGGGCTCGGCGGGAAGGCCACGCC
>JACCZA010000288.1 GCA_013696185.1 Actinomycetota bacterium | reverse complement strand
GGGCCGGGACGGCTACGTCCCGGCCCGCTCGCCAAGAGGGGAAACGACGATGGCTGAGCACGGAGGGAGGCAGGACGGCGAGTCGCCGGGGGCGCGCGTCGTCCGGCAGGGCGCCGACGACGACAGTCGCGTGGAGGTCGACCGCCCGAGCGATGTCCGCGTCGAGACGACGGGGAGGGCCGACGCACGACGCGATCCGGGCATCCGCGCCGCCCGGGAGCAGTTCGGAGGGATCACGCTTCCGGCGGGCCTGATCGGCATGCTGACGGCGCTCGCGTTGCTCGTCCTCATCGGGGGCCTGATCGGCGCCGCGATCGGCGCGATCGGCTACCAGACGGGCGTGGAGGGCAACGAGCGCGAGCTGACGACGGCGGGTCTCGTCGGAGGGGCAGTCGCGCTCTTCGTCTCCTACCTGCTCGGCGGGTGGGCGGCAGGCCGCATCGCCCGCTACGACGGCGCGAAAAACGGTCTGATGACGGGCGTCTGGACGCTCGTGCTCGCCGGTGTGCTCTCGGGGCTCGCGGCCTGGCTCGGCGGGGAGTACAACGTGCTCGAGCGGGTCGACCTCCCGAACTGGTTCTCGCGCGATGCGCTCACCACCGGGGCGATCGTGAGCGGCGCGGTGACGGTCGTCGCGATGTTCCTCGGCGGCCTGCTCGGCGGGCTCTGGGGCGAGCGCTTCCACCGGCGTGCCGACGCGGAGATCGCCTCCGTGCGGCCCGGCGGCCTCGTCGGCCGCGAGCGCGAGGTGCGAACCTGATGCTCGGGCGCCGCGGGGAGAGGGACGAGCCGGAGGCGGACGAGGCCTCGGTCGTCCGGCACGAGGAGGAGCTCGACGTCGACAAGGTGTCCAGCCAAGCCGGTGTCGTACGTGCCCACAAGCGGGTCGAGACCCGCGCGGTGGGCGACGACTTCGAGCGCGGGCTCGAGGAGTTCGACGACGTCGAGCGGATCGCCGCGAGCGCTGACGACTCGGGCGAGATCGAGACGCTCGAGGACGGGTCGGTTTCCATTCCCCTCCTGGAGGAAAGACTCGTCGTCACGAAAGAGATCGTCGTACGGGAGCGGGTGATCCTCCGGAAGCGGACGGTCATCGCGCGGGAGCGGATCGAGACGGAGCTGCGCCGTGAGCGGCTCGAGCTCGACGCCGACGACCCGGAGCTCCTCGTGCAGGCGACCGACTCGACAGACGAGCCGGCGAACCGCAACTGAAAGGAGAACGTTCATGGGCATCATCGCGTTCATCATCCTCGGGGCGATCGCGGGGGCGATCGCCAAGGCACTCCTGCCGGGCGACGACCCGGGTGGGTTCATCATCACGACGATCATCGGCATCGTGGGCGCGATCATCGGTGGCTTCCTGGCCGCCGCGATCTTCGACGCACACCCGCTGGACGAGTTCTTCGACATCAGCACGTGGCTGACGGCGATCATCGGCGCGATCATCCTGCTGCTGATCTACCGGGTGGTCACGGGGCGGCGGCGCGCAACGGCCTAGGGCCGGCGGTGGGAGGCCCGAGCGCCGCACTCGACGCCTCTCTCCGTAGCAGCCGTCTTCCGCGAGGGCCGGGCTCAGCCCGGCCCTCGCACGTTCCAGGGCCGTGACCGGGAGTCAGACGACTGTCGTGAAGCGCCCACGATGGAAGACGATCGGGAGCCGTCCCTTCGTCTGCTCCGCCGCCACGACGCGTCCGACGAAGATGGTGTGATCGCCGCCGTCGTACGTCCGGTCGAGCTCGCACTCGAGCCAACTGAGCGCGGCTGCGAGGATCGGCGCGCCCGTGATGCCGTCGCGGTACTCGAGCCCTCTGAACTTCTCGCCCGACTTACCGGCGAAGAGCAGGCAGAGCTCCTCGCTGCCCGGCGCGGCCTCGATCACGTTGATCCCGAAGGCCCGCGCCTCGATCAGCCGCGGGTGCGTGTTCGTGCGCCGATCGAGGCAGACGAGCATCAGCGGCGGGTCGAGGCTCAGGCTCGTGACCGCGTTCGCCGTGCAGCCGAAGAGGCCGTCTCCCGCGCGGGCGGTGATCACGGTGACGCCCGTCGGGAACGTGCCCGCCACGTCGCGGAAGAGCTCCGGGTCGACGCTCGGAAGCGCGAGCGGCTCGGCGGCCACCCCCCGAGGTCGAAGCTCCGCCTCCCTCGCGAAGTCCGCCATCTCGCCGACTATAGGGAAAGGCACTTGTAGCCTCGCTCTCCGTGATCGACCTTCACTCCCACATCCTCCCGGGTCTCGACGACGGGGCCGACACGCTCGGCGACAGCGTCGAGATGGCGCATGCGGCGGTCGCCGACGGAATCCACGTGCTGGCGGCGACGCCGCACGTGCGCGACGACTACCCCACCTCGGCGAGGAGGATGGAGGAGCGGGTCGAGGAGCTGCGCGAGGCGCTCGCGAGGGCTCGCGTTCCGCTCGATCTGCGAACGGGAGGGGAGATCGCGCTGGATCGGCTCGACGCGCTCTCGGCGGGTGAGCGACGGCGCTTCGGCCTCGGCGGAGGCGAGCGCTATCTGCTCGTCGAGATGCCCTATTTCGGGTGGCCGCTCGACCTCGGCAGTCGTCTGCTCGAGCTCCAGCAGGCAGGGATCACGCCCGTGCTGGCTCACCCGGAGCGAAACGCCGACGTGCAGGCGGCGCCCGAGCGGCTCGAGTCCTTCGTGCGGGCGGGGGTGCTCGTCCAGCTGACGGCGGCGTCGGTCGACGGCCGCCTCGGCCGCCGCGTGCGCGCGGCGGCCTTCGCGCTCCTGGAGCTTCGGCTGGCTCACCTGATCGCGAGCGACGCCCACGCGCCCTCGATCCGCGCAATCGGGCTGACCGGTGCGGCGCGGGCGGTGCGGGACGAGCGTCTCGCAGGCTGGCTCGTGCAGGACGTGCCCGGCGCCATCCTCGAGGACGAGCCGATTCCGGCGAGGCCCGAGCGGACGAGCACACGGAGCTTCGCGTGGGGACGCTGAGCGGGAGCCCGCTAGACTCCCCGGCCGTGGCGGCCGGCGAGGCCCTTGCCGACCAGGCTCATCTGGAGTGGGATACGCCGCTGTTCGAGCAGGCGCAGGTGCAGCTGGAGCAGGCGCTGCCGCACGCCGACGTCGCGCCTGCGATCGCCGAGCGGCTGCGCTATCCGGAGCGCGCGTTCATGTTCAGCGTCCCGGTCGAGCTCGACGACGGCACGCTGAGGGTCTTTCCGGCCTACCGCGTCCAGCACTCGAGCGTCCTCGGCCCGACGAAGGGCGGGATCCGGTACGACGCCGAGGTCACTCTCGGCGAGTGCGCCGCGCTCGCCGTCTGGATGACGTGGAAGTGCGCACTCCTGCGTCTGCCCTACGGGGGCGCCAAGGGCGGCGTGCGCTGCAACCCGCGCTCTCTGTCCCCCGGCGAGCTGCAGCGGATGACGCGGCGCTTCACCTCGGAGCTCCTGCCGATCATCGGACCGCAGGAGGACATCCCCGCGCCCGACATGGCGACGAACGAGCAGACGATGGCGTGGATGATGGACACCTACTCGATGCAGAAGGGCTACGCCGTGCCCGAGATCGTCACGGGCAAGCCGATCTCGATCGGGGGCTCCGTCTTTCGCCACGAGGCCACCGGCGCCGGCGTCGTGATGGTGACGGAGAGGGCCTGCGACCGGCTCGGCCTGTCGCTCGCGAGCGCCCGCTGCGTCGTCCAGGGCTTCGGCAACGTCGGTGGGATCGCGGCCCAGGAGCTCGTCGATCGGGGCGCGACCGTGGTGGCCGTCTCCGACATGTCCGGGGGCGTTCACGACGAGGCGGGGCTCGACCTCGAGTCCGTCCGCGCCTGGGTCGCCGAGCACCGCACGCTCGAGGGCTACCCGCATGCCGCCGGGCTCTCGAACGCCGAGCTGATCGAGCTCCCCTGCGACGTGCTCGTCCTGGCCGCGCGCGAGGATCAGGTCACTGCCGAGAACGCCGGGCGGGTACAGGCGCGGCTGATCGCCGAGGGCGCGAACGGGCCGACGTCGATCGAGGCCGACGCGATCCTCGCCGAGCGCGGCATCCCGGTCCTGCCGGACATCCTCACGAACGCCGGCGGCGTCACGGTCTCCTACTTCGAGTGGGTGCAGGATCTCGGCCGCCTCTTCTGGGATGGGCGCGAGATTCGCTCGCGCCTCGCCGAGAAGCTGTCCGACGCCTCGGACCGGGTCTGGGAGCTCTCGCAGACGCGCGGGCTCAGCCTCAGGGGCGCCGCGCTCGTGGTCGGGATCCGGGAGGTTGCGGCTGCGATGGAGGCGCGCGGCACCTATCCGTGAGCGAGCGCGTCCGCGACGCGATGCTGACCGACCCGCGCACCCTGTCGGCCGATGCCAGCGCCCAGGAGGCGGCGCAGCTCCTCGCGCGGCCGGAGGTGCGGGCGGTGCTCGTCTGCGACGAGGGACGGCTGGTCGGGCTCGTCGGCGCCGCCGAGCTCGTGGCGGGCGTGGTGGCCGAGGGGCGCGATCCCCGGACGACGCCGTTGCGCGACATCGCGCGCCGCGCGCTCGTGACGGTGGAGCCGAGCCTCCCGATCGAGGAGGCCTACCGCGTGCTCGAGGAGCGGGATCTCGAGCGAGTGCCCGTGACCGAGAACGGCCGCCTCGTCGGCGTCCTCTCGCGCAGCGTGCTGCAGCGGCGCCTCGCCGAAGACGACATGTCTCGCCCGTGAACGCTTTGCGTTCCCGGGCGATGTAGGTTGCCCGCGGATCGGTCCACGGGGAGAGGAGCGGGGAACGATGAGACGCCATCTGCGCTGGCTCGCGCCGGGCGGCATGCTGGTTGCCTTCGGCCTGACGTTCGTCCTGTCATTCGGCTCGGGGG
>JACCZA010000114.1 GCA_013696185.1 Actinomycetota bacterium | reverse complement strand
CCCGAGGCGAACGCCACGACGGGGCGCCCGCTCGCGTGCGCCTCGACGGGCGTCAGGCCGAAGTCCTCGCTGCCCGGGACGACGAGTGCGATACAGCGAGCCATCGCGTGCCGGACGACCTCGTCGTCCTGGCGGCCGAGGAAGCGAACGGTCGGCCCTGCGGCTTGCTCGAGCTTCGGGCGCGCAGGCCCGTCGCCGATCACGTCGAGGGGGAGGCTCGCGCGCGTCGCCGCCTCGACCGCGAGGCCGATGCGCTTGTACGGCAGCAGGCGAGAGACGACGAGGAAGCGGCCCGAGCGCTCGGTCGACGGCTCGAAGGCGGAGGTCTCGACCGGTGGGTGGATGATCTCGGCCTTGCGTCCGTACGTCTGCTCGATCCTCCGCGCGACGGTCGCCGAGTTGGCGACGTACGCGTCGACGAGGCGGGCGGCCTGAAGATCGCGGCGCCGGAACGACGGCAGGACGGGGCCGAGCAGCTGTCGGATCTGCGGCTGCCGTGCGAAGTACAGGTCCGACTGCCACAGGAAGCGGGGCGGCGTGTGGCAGTAGCAGACGTGGAGAGCTTCTCTCCGTGGGCGAACGTGGTGCGCAAAGCCCGACGAGCTCGAGAGGACGACATCGAAGCCGGCGAGGTCGAAGCCGCGAAATGCCAGCGGAAACAGTGGGAAGAGCCTCTTCGAGGACTCCTTCCCCGTCGTCAGCTGCTGCATGAACGAGGTCCTCACGTTGTCCGCGCTGAAGCGATCGGAGGAGACCTCCGGGTTGTAGATCGACGTGTAGACCGGCGCCTCCGGAAAGATCGACATGAGGGACTCGACGACCCGCTCCGCGCCGCCCATCTCCGTCAGGTAGTCGTGGACGAGGGCGACTTTCACCTCGACGACCTCTCCAGCGCGAGCGCGTACGCCGACCGGACCGCCTCGACGTGCGCCTCGCGGCTGAAGAGCTCGACCGCCTTGCGGCGACCCCGCACACCCATCTCGGCCCGTCGCTCCGGCACCGCGAGCAGGTCGGCCGCGGCGCTCGCCCAGCGGGCGGGGTGGCGGGGCGGCAGGAGCAGGCCGTCCTCGCCGTGAGCGATCACCTCCGCCGGACCGCCCACGCTCGTCGCGAGCACGGGCACCTCCATCGCCATCGCCTCGATCACGGTCCGCCCGAAGGGCTCTTCCCACGAGGGGACGAGCAGGAGGTCGAGCGCTCGCAAGATCTCGGGCACGTCGCCTCGATGTCCGAGGAAGCGAACCGAATCCTGGATGCCGAGATCGATCGCCAGTTGCCGCAACAGGCGCGCATGCGCTTCATTGTCGTAGCTTTCGGCCCCCGTTGCAAACCGCGGGACCCCCACAAGGAGGAGCTTGGCCTCCGGTTGCTCCGAGTGGAGGTGCCCGAGCAGGCGGATCGCCGTTTCCTGCCCCTTCCAGGGCGTTATCTGCGCGATGAGGCCGAGGGCCGGCGCCGAGGGGCCCAGGCCGAGTCTCGCCCGCGCCTGCTCGCGGGAGATCACGTGGGGCGAGAAGCGCGCGAGATCGACCGAGTTGTAGACCGTGCGCACTCCCTCGGCATCGTCGCGACCCGCAAAGCTGCGGGCCGTGTAGCGCGAGTTCGCGAGCACGAGGGCGGCACTTCCCGTGACGGCCCGGCGCGCGAGCATCCCGGCACGGCTCGGCGGCAGGGCGTCGCGGACGTGGACGACGAGCGGCGGCCCGCCGAGCCTCGCGAGGGGGACGGCCACGAGGCCGGCACGGACGGAGTTCGCGTGCACGAGGCTCCAGTGCGGCCGCCGGCCGATCCTGACGACGGCGAGCGCCGCCCTTGCCGCCTGCGCGAGGCCGCGCGGCGTACGGCGGAGATCGAGCCGGAAGCCGAGCTCGAGCGGTGGGAGCGCCAGGAGAGGGACGCCGAGCCTCCCCGCCTCGGCCATCAGCTCGCCGTGCGGGCAGGCCAGCGTGGGCTCGATGCCGGCGGGCAGCGCCGACAGGAGCTCGAGCAGCGAGTGCTCGGCGCCGCTGATCGTGCTCGTATGGCTCAGGTAGAGGACGTTCACCGTGACGACGCCACGTCGAGGAGCACGTCCTCGACGCGTCTCGCGATCGCCGGCCAGGCGAGCGAGAGCGCACGCTCGCGAGCCGCCCTGCCGAGCGCCTCGGCCCGGGCGGGATCCGCGAGCAGGTCGGCGATCGCCTCGGCGACGGCCACGTGGTCGGCCGGGTCGACGAGCACGCCCGTCTCGCCGTGCACGACGGCGTCGAGCGCTCCCCCGACGTCGCCGGCGACGACCGGCAGCCCGTGGATGCCGGCCTCGAGGTAGACGATCCCGAACCCCTCGCCGCCGCCGTCGATCGGGAGCCTGCTCGGCATCGCGAACACGTGCGAGCGGGAGAGCACCTCGTTCCGTGCGGCGTCGTCCAGGGGGCCGGCGAACCGGACGCTCGCCTCCAGCCCCAGGGCCGACGAAAGCTCCTCGCAGGCCTCCCGCAGCGGCCCGTCGCCCACGATCACGAGCTCCACGTCAGGGATCCTCGAGCGCACGAGTGGGAGCGCGCGAAGCAGGACGTCGTGGCCCTTGTAGCGCTGCTCGAGACGCGCGACGGTGACGACGGTCGGTCGCCCGGTACGACGGCCGTTCTGCGGCGACTCCTCGGTCACGTCGACGCCGGGTGGGATGCGATGGATGCTCGCCGGCCGGGCTCCGTGCGAGAGCGCCAGGTCCCTGGTGTACGCGCTGACCGCGACGACGGCGCTCGCATGCGAGAGGCCGAAGGCAGTCAGACGCGGCCGGATCACCGCCTCTCGCCCGTGCAGGTACTGGACGTACGGCGCCCCGAGCAGGCGCTCGACGATCCAGGCGGCCGGGCTCGCGTTGATGTGCCCGCTCAGGACGACGGCCGGCCGGAAGCGCGCCGCCTCCAGCACGCTGCGCGCGTTCAAGGTGCCGATCAGCCCGGTCAGCCCGAGCGCGCGGTGGCAGCGCACGCGCGCGGGCGGCAGCGGCTCGTCCCGGTCGAACGCCGCTGCTCCCGGCGCGTCGAGCGTCACGACTCTCGCCTCGACGCGCGCCCAGTTGGCGACGAGGCGGTGCATCAGCAGCTGGATCCCCCCAAAGGCCGGTGGGAAGTCCGGCGTCAGGACGAGGACTCGAGGGCTAGCCTGCGGGCCGCTCACCGAAGTGATCCATCCATGAGCCGAGGACGAGCACCGGCCAGAGCAGGCGACTCCAATCGACGCGGCCCTCCCGGTGCTCGGCGAGAGCCCGTCGCACCGCTCCGCGATCGATCCAGCCGTCGTCGTACAGGGCGCTCGACTCGAGTTGCTCAGTCAGAGCGGGAGCGAGCGGACCTCGCAGCCAGTCGGCCGTGGGGGTACGGAAGGCGATCTTCCCCCGCGCGTACCGAGCATCCGGCATGACCTCGCGGAGAACCTGACGCAGCAGCCGCTTGCCTCCGCCTGCCACGTGCGTCGAGGCGGGAATGCTCGCCGCCAGCTCGGCAAGCTCGCGGTGCAGGAACGGCGTCCGGA
>JACCZA010000044.1 GCA_013696185.1 Actinomycetota bacterium | reverse complement strand
CCTCGCAGCCGCTGGAGAGCTCGCGGCGGATCCTCGCGGGCGCGGAGCGGTCGTTCGAGCGTCCCTGGGTGACGATCCTGCTGCTCGGCAGCGACGCCGGGCCCGGGCAGTGGGGCGAGCGCACCGACACGATGGTCGTGGCCGCCCTGCAGCGGGGAACCGGGCGCGCAGTGGCGTTCGGCGTCCCGCGGAACCTCGTCGAGGTCTCGCTCCTGCGCATCGCCCGGCCGCCGCTGCGGCGCTTCCACGAGCCGCTGAACGCCCTCTACGCGTTCGCCCGGGCGAAGCCCGAGCTCTTCCCGGCCGCCCGCGACCCGGGCGCGACGGCCCTCAAGCAGGCGCTCTCCCGCCTGCTCGGCATCCGCCTCGACTACTACGCGCTCGTCGACCTCGAGGGCTTCGCCGACATGGTGGATGCCCTCGGCGGCGTCGACATCCACGTCAAGGAGCGCCTCGTCGACGAGGTGACGAGGCCGGCCTGGGGCGAGCCGAAGCCCCGAATCGACGTGCTGCCCGGCCGCACCTACCACTTCGGCGGCAGGACCGCGCTCGCCTACGTGCGCTCGCGCAAGGCCTCGAACGACTACACGCGGATGGCGCGCCAGCGCTGCTTCCTGAGCGCGCTGGCGCAGGAGCTCGACGCGCTGCGCGTGCTGCGGCACTTCTCCTCGCTCGCGGACACGGTCGAGGCCAGCGTGCGCACCGACATCCCGCTCGACCGGGTACCTGACCTGATCCGGCTGGCAGCGGCGGTCGACCCCGGCGAGACCCTGACCCAGACCTTCGGCCGGGGCTACATCGCGCGCCGTCGCACGAGCGACCGCTACCCCGTGGCGGACGGGCCGAAGGTGCGCTCGACCGTGCGGAGGCTCCTCCTGCTGCCCCCGCGCTCGCCCGAGCGAGCCGCGAGGTCGGCCCGGGCCACCTGCTGAGAATGTGAGCGTCCCCCCCATCGCCTCGGAGCGCCTCGAGCTCGTCTCGCTGTCGCCCGCGATCCTCGGGGCGCTGCTCGGCGGGCGCCGGGACGAGGCCTCCGCCCTCCTCGGCGCTGCGCTGCCCGACGGCTGGCCAGACGAGCACGATGCCGGCTTCCTCCGCCGCAGGCTCGAGCAGATGCAGCGCGACCCCGAGGTGGAGCAGTGGGCGGTGCGCGGACTCGTCCTGACCGGCGGGTCGCCTCGACCCCTGATCGGCCACGCAGGCTTCCACGGCCCGCCCGGCGTCAACGGCCCCGGCGCGGCTGAGGCTGTCGAGGTCGGCTACACCGTCTTTCCGCCCTGGCGCGGCCGCGGCCTGGCGACCGAGGCCGTCGTCTCGCTCCTCGACTGGGTGCGGAGCGAGCGCGGCATCCGCCACGTCGTGGCCTCGGTCGCCCCCGGCAACGAGCCCTCGCTCGCGCTCGTGCGCAGGCTGGGCTTCGTCCAGACCGGCGAGCAGTGGGACGAGGAGGACGGCCTCGAGCTGGTGTTCGAGCTCGGGGAGCGACGCGCGACGCCGCCGTAGGCCCGGCCTACAGGTAGGTCTTCGACTCCCGCACGACGGGTGAGCCCCCGCGCAGGAAGTCGAAGTCGCAGCCCTCGTTCGCCTGCAGCACGCGCTCGGCGTAGAGGCGCCGGTAGCCGCGCTCGTCGGGCCGCTCCCGCGGCGACCAGGCGGCGCGGCGGCGCGCGAGCTCGCTCTCGTCGACGACGAGGTCGAGCCGGCGCCCGTCCACGTCGAGGCGCACGCGATCCCCCGTCTGGACGAGGGCGAGCGGCCCGCCGACGGCGGCCTCGGGCGCGACGTGGAGCACGACCGCCCCGTACGAGGTGCCGCTCATGCGCGCGTCGCTGATCCGCAGCATGTCGGTCACGCCCGCCCGCAGCAGCTTCGCCGGGATCGGTAGGTGCCCCCATTCCGGCATCCCGGGCGCCCCGACCGGGCCGCCGTGTCGCAGGACGAGGACGGAATCGGCGTCGACGTCGAGGTCTGGGTCGTCGATCCGCGCCGCGAGGTCGTCGTTGTCCTCGAACACGACGGCACGGCCCTCGTGGGAGAGCAGTCGATCCTCGGCCGCCGAGATCTTCATCACCGCACCGTCCGGGCACAGGCTGCCGCGCAGGACGACCAGGCTCCCGCCCTCGTCGAGCGGGCGGCCGCGCGGGCGGATCACGTCCTCGTCGATCAGCTCGGCCCCGGCGAGGTTCTCCCCCACCGTGGCACCGCTCACCGTCGGGGCGTCGAGGTGGAGCAGATCCTCGATCTGCGCCATCACGGCCGGCAGCCCGCCCGCGTAGTAGAAGTCCTCCATCAGGTGCGCGCCCGCCGGCTTCAGGTTGACGAGCCACGGCGTCGTCGAGCAGAGCTCGTCGAAGAGCTGCAGCGGCAGGTCGACGCCGAGGCGCCCGGCGTAGGCGGTGAGGTGCAGGATCGCGTTCGTCGAGCCGGAGATCGCGTGCAGCACGCGGATCGCGTTCTCGAAGGCCTCGCGCGTGAGGATGTCGGAGAGCTTCACCTCCTGCTCGACGAGATCCACGATCGCGCGACCGGCCCGCTCGGCGAAAGCCTTGTGGCGGGAGTCGGCGGCGGGAATCGCGGCGGTGCCGGGCAGCGCGAGCCCGAGCGCCTCGGTCACGCAGGCCATCGTCGAGGCGGTGCCCATCGTCATGCAGTGGCCGTGTGAGCGCGAGATCGAGCCCTCCAGCTCCCGCCAGTCGCGCTCGCTGATCCGCCCCGCCCGGAGCTCCTCGTGGAAGTGCCAGCAGTCGCTGCACGAGCCGAGCTCACGGCCGCGCCAGTGGCCGTTCAGCATCGGTCCGCCCGTGACGACGATCGTCGGGATGTCCGCGCTCGCGGCGCCCATGATGCTCGCCGGATTCGTCTTGTCGCAGCCGGTCAGGAGGACGACGCCGTCGAGCGGGTTGGCGCGGATCGTCTCCTCGACGTCCATCGCCATCAGGTTGCGGTAGAGCATCGTCGTCGGCTTCATCAGCGTCTCGCCGAGGGACATCACGCCGAACTCGAGCGGGAAGCCGCCCGCCTGCAGCACGCCGCGCTTGACCGACTCGGCGACCGCGCGCAGGTGGACGTTGCAGTTGACGAGCTCGCTCCAGCTGTTGCAGATCCCGATCACCGGCTTGCCGCGGAACGACTCGTCGCTGAAGCCCTCCGACTTCAGCCACGAGCGGTGCAGGAAGCCGTCGAGATCGCGGCGCTCGAGCCAGGCGCCGCTGCGGCGGGGCTCGCCAGTCATGCGCTCCGCGCCGCCTCGACGAGCCGGGCGGGCGCGACCTCCGCGTAGGCGTCCTCGGCGAGGCCGGCGACCTCCTCCCGGTCGAGCCCGCGGTCGAGCCGGACGCCGAGCCAGCCCCGGTGTCCGACGTACGGCGGCACGAAGTACCGCTCCAGGTCGCCCGCGACGAGCATCGCCTGCCTGCCCGCTTCGGCGGCGCACCAGAGCGCGAAGCGCCCGTCGCCGTGGTGATCCGTCAGCACCATCAGGAACGCCCGCTTGCCACGGACGAAGAAGGTCGGCGCCCCGTGGCTCGGCCGCTCGCTCGTCTCCGGCAGCGCGAGGCAGAGCTCGCGGATCTGCTGCAGCGTTTCCTCCCGCTCGGCCGGATCCACCATCACCGAGCGTGCGCCGCAGGAAGGACAGCCGGGGAGAGCCGCACGGCGTCACCTTCACCGCCGGGGAGTGGCGCGTCAAGCGGGCCGCCGCTCACGCGCGGCCCGGCTCCCGCTCGGAGGGAAGGGTGTCCCCGAGCAGCTCGACCGCCCAGCGGATGCTCGCGTGGATCACGCGCTCGGCAGCCTCGCCGTCGCGTACCTCGCACGCTTGCAGGAACTCGCGGTAGTTCGCGAGCGAGGAGCGGAAGCGCGGCCGCGTCGTCAGGATCAGCCGGTTGTAGCGCTCCGCCCGCCAGAACAGGCGCTCGACCTCGCCCACCAGCCGCTCGCGGCCGGTCGCCCGGTAGCAGGTGGCGTGCAGCTCCCAGCGCGTGCTCAGGTAGCCGTCGACGGCGTCGGGGTGCGCGAGGGGGCGGAGCCGCCCGTACAGCTCGCGCATCCGCGCCACGTCCGCCTCGCCGACCGCCGCCGCGCCGAGGCGCGCCGCGAGCCCCTCGACCCCGAGCCGGGCCGCGTACACCTCCTCCAGGTCCTCGCGCGTCAGGCGGCTGACGGCGGCGCGCCCGGTCGGCCCGATCTCGACGAGGCCCTCGCGCCCGAGCATGCCGAGCACGACCCGCACCGGGGTCGGCGAGACGCCGAGGCGCTCCGCCAGCTCCCGGTGGCGAAGCGGCGTGCCCTCGCGCAGGCGTCCGCCGACGATGAGGTCGCGCAGGCTCGCCGCGACCTGCCGCTCGACCGAGGGTCGCGCCTCGAGCGTGGTCACCGAGGCGAGGGTCTGGGGGGCGGTGTCGCTCACCTTGCCGCCGCATGCTATTTGAAATATCGTAGCCACGTGGTTGCCCAGCCGGTCACGGCCTCGCGTCTCGGCGTCGACGTCGGCGGCACCTTCACCGACGTCGTCCTGCAGGCGGACGACGGGCGCGC
>JACCZA010000073.1 GCA_013696185.1 Actinomycetota bacterium | reverse complement strand
CGGTCGGGGTGACCGTCTCCGTCTCGCTCCAGAGCTCCTCGTGCAACTTCTCGCCCGCGCGCGCGCCGACGAACTCGATCCGCACGTCGCGGTCGGGGTCGCGCCCGGACAGCCGGATCATGTTCCGGGCGAGGTCGGCGATCCTGACCGGCTCGCCCATGTCGAGCACGAAGACCTGTCCCCGCTGGCCAATCGCGCCCGCCTGCACGACGAGCGAGGCGGCTTCGGGAATCGTCATGAAGAAGCGCGTCATCTCGGGGTGCGTCACGGTGACCGGCCCACCTCGCTCGATCTGGCGGCGGAAGATCGGGATCACGCTGCCCGACGAGCCGAGCACGTTGCCGAAGCGGACGGCGACGAAGCGGGTCGGGATGTCCGGGCGCAGCCCGTAGGACGCGACGATCCACTCGCAGAGCGCCTTGCACTGCCCGTACACCGCGCGCGGGTTGAGCGCCTTGTCGGTCGAGATCAGGACGAAGCGCGCGACGCCGAACTCGATCGCGACCTCGGCGACGACCTTCGTCGCGAGCACGTTGTTGCGCACCGACTCGAGCGGGTTCGCCTCCATCAGCGGGACGTGCTTGTAGGCAGCCGCGTGGAAGACGACGGCCGGACGGTAGCTCTCCATCACCTGGCGCAGCTTCACGCGGTTGCCGACGTCAGCGAGGACCGGCACGCCGGCCGGGAAGCCGCGCTCGTCTACGAGCTCCCGCTCGATCTCGAACAGCGCTCGCTCCGAGTTGTCGACGAGCACGAGCCGCGAGGCGCCGAGCCGTGCGATCTGCCGGCAGAGCTCCGAGCCGATCGAGCCGCCGGCGCCCGTGACGAGCACGGTCTTCCCCGCCACGTAGGACGCGATCGACTCGAGATCGACCTCGACCGGCTCCCGGCCGAGCACGTCCTCCACCTGCACCGGCCGGATCTGCCCGGCCAGGTCGAGATCGCCGGAGATCAGCTCGTGCAGCCCGGGGAGCGTCTTCACGGGCACGTGCTCGCGCTGGGCGGCGTCGACCACCTTACGGCGCACCTCGCCGGAGGCGGACGGGATCGCGAGCAGGAGCTCGTCGGGGCGGTGGTCGCGCAGGATGTGCTCGAGATCGTCCGTCGTCCCGAGCACGCGCACGCCGTGCAGGCGCATGTTGCGCTTGCGCGGGTCGTCGTCGATGAGCCCGATCGGTGTCGCGTCGAGCGCGCGCGAGCGCTGCAGCTCCCGGATCACGAGCTGGCCCGCGTCGCCTGCCCCGACGACGATCACCTCCCGGCCGTGTGCCACGAGGGAGCCCGCGGGAGGCCGCTCGATGATCGTCCGGGCGAGCATGCGGGAGCTGGCCACGAAGGAGAGCAGGAGCAGCATGTCGAGCAGGGGCACCGCGCGTGGAATGCGCACCTCGTGCACCGGGATGAAGTAGAAGAGCAGGTAGGTCAGGAGCGACGCCGCGAGCACGCCGCGCGCGGCACCCCACATGTCCCGCGTGGAGACGTAGCGCCACCAGCGGTTGTAGAAGCCGAAGGCGATGAAGACCGACAGCTTGAGGGCGACCACGAACGCGATCGTGCGCCAGCCCAGGTAGTCCTCGTAGTACGCCGGCAGGCGGAGCTGGTCGAAGCGCAGCTTGAAGGCGAGAAACCAGGCGAGTGCGATCAGGCCGGCGTCGGCGCCGAGCTGCCAGAGCCGGTGCCGGTTGACCGGGATCACGACGCGGCCGGCACCCGTGCCGCCGCGCGGATCACCTGCACCACCCGCTCCTGCTGCTCGGCGCCGATGCCCGCCCAGAGCGGCACCGAGAAGTTCTCCGCCGCCGCGCGCTCGGTCTCGGGCAGGTCGCCCTCCCGGTACCCGAGGTAGCGCAGCGCCGGCTGCAGGTGGAGGGGCGGCAGGTAGTACTGCGCGCTTCCGATCCCGGCCTCGGTCAGCGCGGCGCGCAGGCGATCGCGCTCCGCCGAGCGGGCGACGCAGAGGTGGTAGACGTGCCCGGGCTCGTCGGTGGGCAGGTCGCAGAGCTCGCCGAGACCGAGCTCCGCGTAGCGACCGACGGCCTCGCGGCGGGCGGCGTTCCAGCCGTCCAGACGTGGCAGGAAGAGGCGCAGCGCCGCCGCCTGCAGCTCGTCGAGCCGGGAGTTCGTGCCGACGTACTCGAACGTCACCTTGTCGCGTGAGCCGTGGAAGCGGAGCATCCGTACCCGCTCACCGAGCTCCGGGTCGGTCACGGCGACGAGCCCGCCGTCGCCGATCGCGAAGAGGTTCTTCGTCGGGTAGAAGCTGAAGGTGGAGGCGACGCCCGCTCGCGCCACCGCCGGCGAGCCGAACGCCTGGGCCGCGTCCTCGATCAACGGCAGCCCGAGCTTCGAGAGCTCCGCGAGCGGCGCGGGGCGGCCGAACAGGTGCACGGGCATGATCGCCTTCGTGCGCGGCGTGATGCGCTCGGCGACGTCGGCCGGATCGAGGTTGAGCGTGGCCGCGTCGATGTCGGCGAAGACGGGAGTCGCGCCGGTGCGGACGATCGCCTCCGCCGTCGCGTAGAAGGTGAAGGCTGGGCAGATCACCTCGTCGCCGCGGCCGATCTCGAGCGCGTTCAGGACGAGGACGATGGCGTCCGTGCCGTTGCCGACACCGATCGTCTCGGGCACGCCGAGGTAGTCGGCGGCTTCGCGCTCGAACGCCGCGACGTTCGGCCCGAGCACGAACGTGCCTTCCTCCAGCACCTCGGCGATGCGCTGCTTCAGCTCGGGCAGGAGCGGCGCGTACTGCGCCTTGACGTCAACGAGGGGAATCCGGGGCATGGCGAGCGAGTCTATGGGACCGCCTCCTTCGAGCAATGAAGTAAGCCACGAATGCCACGACTCCTGCCGCGACGGCGTAGTCGACGTAGCGGAAGGCCTCGTGGAACTGCTCCCAACGCGTGCCGAGTGCCCAGCCGACGCCTGCCAGAGCGACGCACCAGAGGGTCGAGCCGATCAGCGTGAGCAGGGTGTAGCGCCCCAGCGCATAGCGGAAGACGCCGGCGGGAATCGAGATGAAGGAGCGCGCGACCGGGGTGATCCGACCGACCAGCACCGCCGCATCGCCGAAGCGGTCGAACCAGCGCTCCGCCCGCGCGAGCTGTGCGGGCCCGAGGTGGAGCCAGCGTCCGTGCCGCTCCAGCAGCGGGCGGCCGCCGTAGATCCCGAGCGCCCAGCCTCCGAGCGAGCCGAGCGTGTAGCCGAGCGTGCCGGCGCTGACGATCGCGAGGAAGGCGCCGAAGCCGCTGCCGATCCGCTCGCCGAGCAGGACGACGTCCTGGCCGGCGAAGGCCCCTGCCGCGATCGCCCCGCCGTAGACCATGACGAGCTCGCTCGCCGCCGGCAGCACCGCGTCGATCAGCATCAGGCCGAAGACCGCGTACAGCGCGTGGTCGCCGACGAGGTTCTCGAGGGCGCCCGTGACCCCGCTCAGGACCGACGCGACGAGCACGCGGTCAGACTACCGGCGCCCGGAGCCGGAGGCGCCCGCGGGTGCTGCGACGCGCCGCAACGCGAACGGCGCGCTCAGCTCGCTGCGACCGATCTCGCTCCCCGCGGTGATCCTCAGCACATACGCACCCGAGCGCGCGAAGGCGACCTTGCCGATGCGGCCGTCCCAGCGGATCGTGTGCGTGCCGGGCGCGAGGGTCTGCCTCGAGACGACGGCGTAGACGGCCCCCGACCGCGTCTCGACCCGCGCCGTCACGTTGGCCAGGCGTGTGAGCGAGAAGCGGGCCTGCAGCGTGTCGCCGCCGGGCCGGACGCGGACGAGCGCCGGCGCCACGGCGAGCGAGCCGAGCGTGCGGTCGACCGAGAAGAGGCGCGTGGCGCTCGAGCTCTGCCCCGCGTCGTCCACGGCGTTGACCGAGAAGCGCCACACCCCCTCGGGCTCGGCGACACCGTCCCGCGACGTGCCGTTCCACGTGAAGCGGTACACCCCGGCGGGCTTCTGCGCCGCCTCGAGCGGGCGCGCGACCTTGTCGGGCCCGACGAGGCTGACCTCCACCTGGGAGGGGCGGACGAGCTTGTACGCGAGCGACTGCGCCTCCGCGACCCCGTCGCCGTTCGGGGAGAGCACGGGCTCGGTCGGCGGCGGCGCGTAGACCCCGCCGTACAGGACGAAGAAGCCCTCGGAGACCGCCCGCTCGCCACCCGGATCGGACGGCTTGTTGAGCAGGTTCCCGTCGAACGCCATCGTCGAGGAGCCGCCGGCGTCGAGCGCCGAGGCGGTGACCGCCCCGAGGCGGACGAGCGTCTGGGCGAGCTCGAAGTTCGTCATGCCGACGCTGTAGCCGGGCTGGCGCCCGTCGACGACGACGAGCACGATCCGGCCGTCGGCGAGCTGCCCGACCGCCGTCCGCGGGTTCCGGGCGAGCTGCTCCGTCGAGAAGAGCTCGAAGTGGCGGAAGACCGGCTTCGAGTCGCGGACGAGGATCGGTCCGCCGCCGACGGCGTCGACGATCTCCGCCCAGCTCGGGCTGAGCACGAGCCGGACCGTGACGGGGCTGGCGACGAACGCCTCGGCGACGAGGCGCTGCGTCCCGCTGCCGCGCGCGACGAGCACCGCGCCGCCGGGGGGGATCGGCGTGCCGCCTCCCTGCTTGATCTCGGTGACGGGCCCGCTCAGATCGACGTTGGGCGCGGCGAGGGGGAACGGCGCGAGCACCGCCTCGACCGTGCCGGTCTCGGCCGGAGTGGCCGGCCCCCAGGCGGGGGTGTAGAGCGACACGCCGTTCACCCCCGGCGGCTGGTTGAGCGTCAGCGGCCGGCGCTGGCCCACCCCCCGCCAGGTGCCGAAGAGCTTCACCCGCTCGACGCGGAGGCTGCCGTCGGCGGCGAGGCCGACGCTCGAGCGCTCCGCCGAGGGCGCGTTCGCGAGCACGCCGCCCTGGAGCAGGACGCCGCTCGGCCGCCCGTCGTCGTAGCGGAAGAGGTCGCCGTTGACGCCGGCCGCCGTCGCGGTGCGCGAGACGTTTCGCTGCATCGCGGTCACGCGCTCGCGACCGAGGATGGCGCCGTTCGAGAGCACCGGCTTCAGGCTGTACAGGCCCCCCGGCCTCGGGGCGTTCAGCACGTGGATCGCGACGGGCCCGTGCGAGGTGAACTGCACCTGGCGCTCGTAGGTGACACCCGGCATGAGGAGCGTCCGGGCGGCCTGCGCCGGCGCGGCGAGACACGCGGCGACGATCGCCATCGAGGTCAGTCTGAGGAGCACAGCCGCGCCGAACCTAGCCAAAGCGCCGGGCGCAGGCCGGCGGATTTACACGATGCAAACAGAGGCGGCGCCGGCAGCGCCTCTCAGTTCCAGACCTTGACCTCCCGGTAGAGCGTGTCGCGCTGCACGGGGATCTTGCCGACCGCCTTGATCAGATGCACGAGCTCCTCGGTCGAGGTGCGATGCGTCGTGCCGGCGGCGGAGACGACGTTCTCCTCGATCATCACGGAGCCCATGTCGTCGGCGCCGAACTCGAGGGCGACCTGCCCGATCTTCAACCCCTGCGTCACCCACGAGGACTGGATGTGCTCGATGTTGTCCAGGTAGATCCGGCTCACGGCCTGGGTGAGCAGGTACTCGAAGGAGGTCGGATGGTGGTCGACCTGCGCGTCGAGCCGGGTGCCGTCGGGCTGGAACGTCCAGGAGATGAAGGCGCGGAACCCGCGCGTCTCGTCCTGCAGCTCGCGGATGCGGCGCATGTGCTCGATGCGCTCGGCGAGCGTCTCGACGTGCCCGTACATCATCGTCGCCGTCGTGGACATGCCGAGCCGGTGGGCGTGCCGCATCACGTCGAGCCACTCGTCGGAGCGCGTCTTCTTGGGGGCGATCACGTCGCGCACGCGGTCGACCAGGATCTCCGCGCCGCCGCCCGGGATCGAGTCGAGCCCCGCGTCGCGCAGCCGCGAGAGCGTCTCCCACACGGTCAGCCGCGAGCGGCGTGCGATGTGCTGCACCTCGGGCGGGGAGAGCGCGTGCAGGTGGATCCGGTAGCGGCTCTTGATCGAGCGGAAGAGATCCTCGTAGTAGGCGAGATCGAGGTCGGGGTGGTGACCGCCCTGCATCAGGAGGCCCGTCCCGCCCATGCCGAGCGTCTCCTCGATCTTCTTGAAGATCACCGGCTTCGGCAGCAGGTAGCCCTCGCGCGTGTCGCCCGGGCGGCGGTAGAAGGCGCAGAAGTCGCAGTCGGTGACGCAGATGTTCGTGTAGTTCAGGTTGCGGTCGACGATGAAGGTGATCCGGTCGGGATCGGTGCGGCGCCGGCGCAGCTCGTTCGCCGCGCGGCCGACGGGCACGAGCTGACGGGACTCGAGCAGCGTGAGCGCGTCGGCGTCCGTGATGCGCTCGCCCTCGAGGGCGCGCTCGAGGATGTCGGCGACGGCGCTCACGTGGGCTCCACGAACTCGAGCCGGTTGCCGAACGGGTCGTCGACGTGGAAGCGACGCAGGCCCGGGATCTCCGCGTCGTCCTCGCGCGTGGCGCTGCCCGCGTCCTCGAGCCGGACCCGCAGCTCGTCGAGCCCGCGTACCCGGAAGGCGGGGTGGGCCTTGCGAGCGGGAGCGAAGTCCGGCTGCACGCCGATGTGGAGCTCGTGCGCTCCGCAGCGAAACCACACGCCGCCGCGTCCTTGCAGCGCCGCCGGCTTGCGCAGCTCCTCCAGCCCGACGAGGCCGCCGAAGAAGCGCCGCGCCTCCTCCTCGCAGCCCCGCGGCGCCGCGAGCTGTACGTGGTCGATCCCGTCGCAGAGCGTCGTCACGGTGTCGCTCCGGGCGCGAGGGCGACCTCCTGCCGTGCGAAGCGCAGCTCCGGGACGCGCTCGAGCTCGCCGACCTCGAGCGCGAGCTCGAGGAAGGTGACGAGCCCCGCCCGCTCGCGCGGGCCGAAGCTGTAGCGCAGCTTCTCGAAGTAGCGGGCGAGGAAGCCCGCCGGATAGCCGTAGCGCGCGCTCGCCTCGTGGGCGAGCAGCTCGGGCTCGGAGCGGGCGCGGCGGACGGAGGCGACGAGCGCGTCCTCGAGCTCGGCGAGCCCGGGAGCCGCCGGCTCGGGCGCCGCCCAGACCGCGAACACCATCGGCAGCCCCGTCCGCTCGAGCCACAGCCGCCCGAGGTCGTGGTGCGGCGTCGGATCCTCGAACGCGCTCCGCAGGGCCGCATCGCCGATCAGGAGCGTCGCGTCGGCCTCCTCGCCGAGCGGCACGTGCTCGGCGTCGGGCAGCAGCACCTTGGTCAGGACGACGGAGGTGGCGCTCTCCGGCGTGACGGCGACCGAGCGCACGTGCTCGAGCGGGACGCGCGAGACAAGCTGGATCGAGTCGACGGCGCCCTCGGAGGACACGCACAGGCGCGGCAGGATGCGGAGGCGGTCGGCGTGGCGGGCGTACTCGATCGACGAGATGGGAGCGAGGTCGAGCTCTCCAGCGAGCAGCCGGGCGTTGAGCTCGGTCGGCACGCCGGCCACCTCGTCGACCTCGGCGTCGAGCCGGTGGAAGACCGGCGCCATGTTCACGTACGAGATGCGGCCGAGTCGGATCACCGGGCCCTCCACACGAAGAACGTGATCAGGTTGCCGTCGAGATCGACGGTCGCGAACTCACGCGTGCCGAAGTCGGTGTCGCTCGGTCCGTCCTGCGACACCGGGTGCAGCACCTCCCGCTCGCGCAGCTCCCCGTACAGCTCGTCGACCCCTTCGACGGCGATGCGGCAGCTCGCCGTGCCCGCGAGGAAGGACTCCGCGCCCGAGCGCACCGGACGCTCGAGCGACTCGCGCTCCCGCCAGCTCTCGTCGCTCGCCTGCCAGAGGTGCACGACCGCCTCGTCGCGCCCGAGCACCGCGAAGCCGCCGTCGTGGTGCAGGACCTCGAAGCCGAGCCGGTGCCGGTAGAAGTCGGCGGCGGCGGCGGCGTCCTGCACCGGCATGGCCGGGATCGTCTGGCTCAGGCTCACCATCGCCGCAGCTCGTTGTAGAGCGTGTCGCGCTGCACCGGGATCCGTCCGGCTTCCCGCACGAAGCGGACGAGCTCCTCGATCTTCTGCTCCGTCTCGGTGACGGCGCCCGCGGCGTGGAAGATCTGCTCGCGGACGACGGTGCCCTGCACGTCGTTCGCCCCGAAGTGGAGCGCGACGGCGGCGAGCGGCATGCCCATCATGATCCAGTAGGCCTTCACGTTCGGGATGTTGTCGAGCAGGAGGCGCGAGACCGCGATCATCTTCAGGTCGTCGGCCCCGGTCGTGTGCCGCCAGCCCCGCCGCTCGAAGACGGTGTTCTCCGGATGGAACGCGAGCGGGATGAAGGCGAGGAAGCCGCCGGTGCGATCCTGCTGCTCGCGCAGCCGCAGCAGGTGGTCGACCCGCTCCTCGTAGGTCTCGACGTGCCCGTACAGCATCGTGCAGTGGGTCGGGATGCCCAGGCGGTGCGCCGCGTCGTGGGTGTGGAACCAGAAGTCCGGGTGCTCCTTGCCGGGAGCGATCAGCTTGCGCACGCGCTCGGCGAAGACCTCGGCGCCGCCGCCGGGCAGCGAGCCAAGCCCCGCCTCCTGCAGCTCCCGCAGCACCTGCTCGTGCGTCAGCCCCGACAGCACGGTCATGTGGTGGATCTCGCTCGCCGTGTAGAGCTTCAGGTGCACGTCCGGCATCGCCTCGTGCAGCGCGCGGGTCGTCTCGACGTAGAAGTCGAGCCCGACGTGGGGGTTCTCGCCGTTGACCATGTGGATCTCGGTGAAGCCGGTGCGCTCGCGCTGGCGGAGAGCGTCCTCGACGAGCTCCCCGGTCGAGGTCGTGTAGGCCTGCTCCTGCCGCTGCGTCGCCGCGAAGGCGCAGAACTTGCACTTCACGCGGCAGACGTTCGTCTGGTTCAGGTACAGGTTCTGGACGAAGAAGACCTCGTCCGTCCCGCCGCGGACGCGCCGCGCCAGGTCGGCGAGCTCGCCGAGGGCGAGCAGGTCGTCCGACTCGAGCAGGGCGAGCCCGTCCTCGAGGTCGAGCCGCACGTTCGCCTCCACCTTCTCGCGGATCGACTCGAGGCTCGCGACAGCGAGTGCGACGGTCATCAGCGGCTCCTGTTCACGACGATGTCCGTCAGCGTGTCGAGCTCCTCGCGCCGCAGCTCGCCGTTCAGCGACGCGCGCGCGCGGCCGGCGTACTCGAGAGCGACCTCGCGCGAGCGCTCGAGGGCGCCGGTTGCGGCCACGCGCAGGAGCGCTCCGTCGACCTGCCCACCCGCGAGCGCGTGGCGGACGAGCTCGTCCTCGCGTGCCGCGAGCAGGAGCGGCAGGGTCGGCGTGCCCTCGCGCAGGTCGACGCCGGCGATCTTGCCGGTCTCGATCGTCAGGCCCGAGCAGTCGAGGATGTCGTCGACGATCTGGAAGGCGATCCCGAGAGAGAGCCCGAAGCTGCCGAGCTCGTCGCCGCCGCTCCCGAGCACGCACGCGGCGCGGAAGAGCTGGCCGGTCTTGAGCGCGCAGCGCTCCAGGTACTCCTCGACCGTCGTCCCGGGGTCGTACGCCTGGCGGCGCTGCAGCGCCTCGCCGCGGGCGAGCAGGAGCGCGGTCTCGGCCAGGGTGGACACGGCGCGGGCGTCCCCGGTGGCGGCGAGCTCACCGAAGGCGCGGGCGAAGAGGTAGTC
>JACCZA010000034.1 GCA_013696185.1 Actinomycetota bacterium | reverse complement strand
GCCGAGGGCCGTGAGCTCGAGGTCGAACACCATCGGCGCCACCTTGGAGCCCTCGCCGGGGGCGACGTAGACCTCGAGCCCGATCGTGTCCCGGCGCGAGTAGCCGAGCCGCCAGCGCGCCTCGTCGACGGGGTAGGGGACGACCGGGATGTCGCCGGTGCTCCATTCGGCGCGGCTCAGGCCCTGGCGCAGCACGGGGTGGACAAGCGCCCACGACTCCGACACCCGTCTCCGCAGGACCGCGGTCCGCAGGAAGCGCTGGGCGGTCCCGAGGGCCGCTCGCCGGGTGGCTCCGCCGAGCTGCACCTCCGGCGCGGAGGTCTCGGGGACGAGCGTCGGAGCGGCCTCGAGCGGCGCGTCAGGCCGGCGCTTCGCCGTGTTCGGGAAGAGCAGCCCGACCGCGAGCAGGACGCCGAGAGCCCCGACGACGAGCGACGAGCGGACGACGCGACGCCGCCGCCGAGGCGACGAGAGCATGCCGGCGGGGCCCTAGCCCTCGGCTTGCGGCACCGGGATGATCGCGCGCGGCGTCCACTCGTTCACGAGCCAGCGCCTCTTGGGCCCCGCGCCGACCGCCCGCAGGCCGATGAAGAAGATCTGCCCCTGTACCTTCACGCCGTCCTTCGGCAGGAGGGCGACCTCGAGCACCACGTGATCGGGTCGGGACTCGGTGACCGCGAAGCTCGCCTTGTCGATCGCCGCGCCCTCGTAGGGGACGACGGGAATGTTCCCCGTCAGCCACTCCTTGTAGGTGCACGCGCGCTCCCCGCACTGGCGCAGGACGGACGTGGGGTCGGTGATCCGCCAGGCCTTTGGGAGGTTCTCCCGCGTGACCGCGCTCAGGATGAACTCGCCGGCGACGACGCGCGCGCGGCGATCGACCGGCACCTGGTCGCCCGATCCCTCCGGCTGCTGCTGCACGGGGCGGGCCGGCTGCACAGGTTGTGAGGAGGCGTCCGAGTCGCTCGAGCCCCGGCCGATGAAGGTCACCGCAGCGGCGACGATGCCGGCGACGAGCACCAGCGCGGCGGCCCAGGTCACCCGCCGGACGAAGCGGGGCGAGTCGAGGCGATCACCCATCTCAACAGAGAGTAGACGAGCCCGGGGTCGCCCCGGTTAGGGGCTGGGCCGTCGTCGAACCTGCCGGCGGGGCTCAGAAGACTGGCGTCTCCCGCCATACGCCCCAGACCTCGCGCAGGGCGTCGCACATCTCTCCCATCGTGACGTAGTCGCGCGCGGCCGTCACGATCAGGGGCATGAGGTTGACGTCCTCGCGAGCCCCCGCCTCGCGCAGCCGGGCGAGCGCCTGCTCGACCCGGGCCGAGTCGCGACGCGCGCGCAGCGCTCGCACGCGCTCGATCTGCTGCTGCTCGAGCGCCGGATCGATCCGCAGGATGTCGAGCGGCCGCTCGTCCTCCAGCCGGTAGCGGTTGACACCGACGACGATGCGCTCCTCGCGCTCGACCTCGGCCTGGTAGCGAAACGAGGCGTCGGCGATCTCGCGCTGGAAGAAGTTCTCCTTGATCGCCGGCACGACGCCGCCGAGCTCTCGGATGCGCTCGAAGTACCCGTATGCCTCCGCCTCGAGCCGGTTGGTCAGCTCCTCGACGTGGTACGAGCCGCCGAGCGGGTCGATCGAGTTGACGACGCCGGTCTCGTGCGCGATCACCTGCTGGGTGCGGAGCGCCAGGCGCACGGCGTCCTCCGTCGGCAGGGCGAGCGCCTCGTCGAACGAGTTCGTGTGCAGCGACTGCGTTCCCCCGAGCACGGCGGCGAGCGCCTCGAGGGCGGTGCGGACGATGTTCACCTCGGGCTGCTGGGCCGTCAGGGAGACACCGGCGGTCTGGGTGTGGAAGCGCATCAGCCACGAGCGCGGGTCCTTCGCGCCGTAGCGCCCGCGCAGCTCGCGCGCCCAGATCCGACGGGCGGCGCGGTACTTCGCGATCTCCTCGAAGAAGTCGAGGTGCGCGTTGAAGAAGAACGAGAGCCTGGGCGCGAAGTCGTCGACGTCGAGCCCGCGCTCGATGCACGCGTCGACGTAGGCGAAGCCGTCGGCGAGCGTGAACGCGAGCTCCTGGGCCGCGTTCGAGCCCGCCTCGCGAATGTGGTAGCCCGAGATCGACACGGGGTGCCAGAGCGGCAGCTCGCGCGAGCAGAACTCGATCATGTCGACGACGAGGCGCATCGACGGCTCGGGCGGGAAGATCCATTCCTTCTGGGCGATGTACTCCTTCAGGATGTCCGTCTGGATCGTGCCGCGCAGCCGCTCGCGCGGGACGCCCTGCTGCTCGCCGACGCAGATGTAGAACGCCAGCACCATCGCGGCCGCCGAGTTGATCGTCATCGAGGTCGAGACCTCGCCGAGCGGGATGCCGGAGAAGAGCGTCTCCATGTCGTCGAGCGAGTCGATCGCCACACCCTCCCTGCCCACCTCGCCGAGCGAGCGCGGATGGTCGGAGTCGAGCCCCATCAGGGACGGCATGTCGAACGCCGTCGAGAGCCCCGTCTGCCCGTGGGCGAGGAGGTAGCGGAAGCGCTCGTTCGTCTCGGCAGCGGTGCCGAAGCCGGCGAACTGGCGCATCGTCCACAGCTTGCCGCGGTACATCGACGGGTAGACCCCGCGGGTGAAGGGATAGACCCCGGGGTAGCCGAGGTCGCGCTCGTAGTCGACCTCGGTCGTCTCGGGCGTCGCGAGCGGCTCGTTCTCGAGCCCCGAGATGGTCGAGAAGAGCTCGCCCTGCCGCTCGGGCTTCGCGTCGTAGAGCTCCCGCCGCCAGGCCTCGGTCGCGCCGAGCTCGGCAGGCGGGTCCTCGGTCGTCGCCATGACCCTCAGTGTAAGGCGGAACCTCGGAACGGCGGACGGAGCCGGTCGCCGCGAACCGCGTCCTCCTACGCCGCCGCGGCGGCCCGCTGCGGCAAGACGTCGCGCAGGAACTGCCCGGTGAAGCTCTCCTCCACGCCGGCGACCTGCTCCGGGGTGCCGACCGCGACGATCTCCCCACCTGCCTCGCCGCCCTCGGGGCCGAGATCGATCACCCAGTCCGACTGCTTGATCACGTCGAGGTTGTGCTCGATCACGAGCACCGTGTTGCCGGCGTCGACGAGCCGCTGCAGGACGTGGAGCAGCTTCTCCGTGTCGGCGAAGTGGAGGCCGGTCGTCGGCTCGTCGAGGATGTAGAGCGTCTTCCCCGTCGCCACCTTCGAGAGCTCGGCGGCCAGCTTCACGCGCTGCGCCTCGCCCCCGGAGAGCGTCGTCGCGGGCTGGCCGAGCTTGATGTAGTCGAGCCCGACGTCGTGGAGCGTCTGCAGGCGCCGGCGCAGCTTGGGGATCTTCGCGAAGAAGCGGAGCGCCTCCTCGACCGAGAGCTCGAGCACGTCGGCGATCGACTTGCCCTTGAAGCGCACCTCGAGCGTCTCGCGGTTGTAGCGCCTGCCGTGGCAGGTCTCGCACGGGACGTAGACGTCCGGCAGGAAGTGCATCTCGATCTTGATCGTGCCGTCCCCCTTGCACGTCTCGCAGCGCCCGCCGCGGACGTTGAAGGAGAACCGGCCGGGCTTGTACCCCCGCACCTTCGACTCGGGCGTCAGGGAGTAGAGCTCCCGCACGTGCGTGAAGAGATCGGTGTACGTGGCGGGGTTCGAGCGCGGCGTGCGGCCGATCGGGGACTGATCGATGTCGATCACCTTGTCGAAGCACTCGGTGCCCTCGCAGCCGAGGTGCCGCCCGGGGCGCACGCGCGCTCGTTGCAGCCGGTTCGCGAGCGACTTGAAGACGATCTCGTTCACGAGCGTCGACTTGCCCGAGCCCGAGACGCCCGTGACGCACACGAACTTGCCGACCGGGAACTCGACGTCGATCCCCTTCAGGTTGTGCATCGAGGCGCCCCGCACCCAGAACGAGCCCCGGTCCTCGCTCCGCCGCTTTGGGATCGCGATCGCGAGCTCGCCCGAGAGGTACTTGCCGGTGAGCGAGTCGGGGTTGCGCTCGACCTGCAGCGCCGGTCCCTCGGCGACCACGTGACCGCCGTGCTCGCCCGCCCCCGGCCCCATGTCCACGAGCCAGTCGGCCGCGCGCATCATGCCCTCGTCGTGCTCGACGACGACCACCGTGTTGCCGAGCGCGCGCAGCCGCTCGAGCGTCGCGATCAGGCGGTCGTTGTCGCGTTGGTGGAGGCCGATCGAGGGCTCGTCGAGGATGTAGAGCACGCCGACGAGCTGTGAGCCGATCTGCGTCGCGAGGCGGAGCCGCTGGGCCTCGCCCCCCGAGAGCGTCTTCGCCGCGCGGTCGAGCGCGAGGTAGCCGACACCGACGTCGTCGAGGAAGGTCAGCCGCTCGCGGATCTCCTTCACGATCCGCGCGCCGATCAGGCCCTCCGTCGTCGTGAGCGCGAGGCTGTCGAGGAACTCGAGCGCACGCGTGACCGACAGCTTCGTGAAGCCGTGGATGTTGCGGCCGCCGACGGTCACCGCCAGCACCTCGGGCTTGAGTCGGGCGCCCTTGCAGACCGGACAGGGCCGGAAGCTCATGTACTCCTCGATGCGCTCGCGCTGCTGCGCGGAATCGGTCTCGCGATAGCGGCGCTCGAGGTTCGACACGATCCCCTCGAAGGCCATCGTGTAGGAGCGCCGGCGACCCATCTGGTTGCGGTAGCTGACGTAGATCCGGTCGCCGTTCGTGCCGCGCAGGAAGAGATCCTGCTGGGCGGGCATGAGGTCGCGCCAGGGCACCTCGGGATCGATCTCGTAGCGGTCGCAGATCGCCTGGATCACGCCCTCGTAGAAGTTGCCCGACCACGGCGCGACGGCACCCTCGCCCACGGGCAGGCTGCCGTCGGGGACGAGCAGGTCGGGGTCGATCTCCTGCTGGGAGCCGAGCCCGGTGCAGCGCGGACAGGCGCCGTGCGGCGAGTTGAAGGAGAAGATGCGCGGCTGCAGCTCGGCGAGGGAGACGCCGTGCTCGGGACAGGCGAGCTTCTCCGAGAACGTCAACGGCTCGCCGCCGACCACGTCGATCACGACGAGCCCCGCCGCGAGGGCCGCCGCCGTCTCGACCGACTGCGTCAGCCGCGTGCGCAGGTCGGGCTTCAGCACGAGGCGGTCGACGACCACGTCGATCGTGTGCTTGAACTTCTTGTCGAGCTCGATCGACTCCTCGAGCAGCCGCGCCTCGCCGTCCACCTTCACCCGCGTGAAGCCGTCGGCGCGGAGCTCCTCGAGCACGTCGCGGAACTCGCCCTTGCGGTCGCGGACGACCGGCGCGTTGACGGTGAAGCGCGTCCCCTGCTCGAGCGCCAGCACCTGGTCCACGATCTGCTCGATGCTCTGGCCGGCGATCGGCCGGCCGCAGATCGGACAATGCGGCCTGCCGATCCGCGCGTACAGCAGGCGGAGGTAGTCGTAGATCTCCGTGACGGTGCCCACGGTCGAGCGCGGGTTGCGCGAGGTCGTCTTCTGGTCGATCGAGATCGCCGGCGAGAGGCCGTCGATCGAGTCGACGTCGGGCTTCTCCATCATCTGCAGGAACTGGCGCGCGTAGGCCGAGAGGGACTCGACGTAGCGGCGCTGGCCCTCGGCGTAGATCGTGTCGAAGGCAAGCGACGACTTCCCGGAGCCGGACAGCCCGGTGATACAGATCAGGGCGTTCCGCGGCAGACGAACCGTCACGTCCTTCAGGTTGTGCTCGCGGGCGCCGTGGACGACGAGCTCGTCGGCAGGCATCGGCGCTGAGCTTATCGGATGGAACGTACGTTCGTGCGGCTCAACGCGTCAACTGCTCCACGAGGCCGAGCACCCGGCTCGGCTCGGCGACGTAGGGGATCTCGAGCTCGCCCGCGACGAGCGTGCCGTAGCCGAGCAGCCGTCCGGCGAGCGTCTGGTCGAGCGAGAGGCGGCTCACCCGCGCGTGCCTGACGGCTTCGGCGCGGCGGTGCAGGGTGCCGCCCACCACGTAGAGCTTGTCCTCGGTGACGACGAGGTGTGTCCGCTCCCAGCGCCAGACGGCGGGCAGGAGCACTGCCGCGGCGAGCCCGAGGGCGAGCGCGCCGCCGACCGACAGCGGCCAGCCCTGCAGGAGGAGCAGGGCGCCGGCGAGCGCGAGCGCGAGCGCCTGCACGAGCGGACGGGCCAGCACGACCCCGTGCCGGCGGGCATGGAGCAGCACCGCCTCGTCCCTGCGCGTCAGCACCTCCGGCGCCTTCGGCGGCCGCCGTCGCTCTCCTGTCGGTTTGTCCTTGCCCCGGCGCGGACAGGACGGGAGACGTGGGCCAGACGGCACGCAGGGCCTTCGTCGCCTCGATCGTGGTCGGCGGAGTCGTCGTCTCCGCGCTCGCGCTCTGGAAGCTGCGCGTCCTGATCGCGCTGATCTTCCTCGCCTTCATCATCGCCGCCGCGATGCGACCGGGGATCGAGGCCCTCCGGCGGCGCGGGGTGCCGCGCGGGCTCGGCATCGCCGTCCACTACCTCGGGCTCTTCGGGCTCGTGTCGCTCCTCCTCTGGCTCGTCGTACCGCGGGCGGCGACACAGGTCGGCAAGGCACTCGAGAACCTGCCGTCGTCGAGCACTGAGCTCGAGCAGCGGACGCGGAACTCGAGCGGCCTGCAGCGACAGGTGCTCGAGGGGCTCCAGGAGCGCCTCGCCGAGCTGCCGTCGGGGCGCGAGCTGTTCCAGCAGGGGCTCGAGTTCGGCCTGCTCGGCTTCGAGATCGCGATCGGGATCTTCTTCGTGCTCGCCACCGCGGCGTACTGGATCTTCGAGCGCGACCGTGCGGTCGACCTGGTCGCCTCGCTGCTGCCGCGACCGCGGCGCAAGGTGATGCGCGACACGTGGAGCCTGATCGACCTCAAGCTCGGCGCCTATGTCCGGGGGCAGTTGATCCTGATCGGGGTCGTCGGGACGGTGCTCTCGATCGTCTTCTGGTCGATCGGCCTGCCCTACTGGATCCTGATCGGCGCATTCGCCGGGATCGTCGAGATCATCCCCGTGATCGGACCGCTCGCCGCGGGAGCCGTCGCCGTCGGGGCGGGCTTGACGGTCTCCTGGCAGGTCGCCCTCGGGGCGGCGCTCGCCGTGCTCGTCGTCCGGCTGGTGGAGGACTACCTGATCATCCCGCGCGTTCTCGGCGAGGCGGTCGGGCTCTCGCCGCTCTTCGTCCTGTTCTCGGTCGCCGGGGTGGCGCTCCTGTTCGGCGAGTTCGCCGTGCTCCTCGCGATCCCGATCGCAGCCGTCGTCTCGACGCTGATCGACGTGGTCGTGCGGGGCAAGGACCCCGCGGAGGAGGAGGTGCCGGCGGTGATCTTCTCCGCGAAGGAGTACGAGACCTGAGCAGGCCCTGGCGCGGGCGGCGACTACGCCTTGCGCCAGCGGCCGAAGACGAGGCCGCCGAGGGTGAAGCCGAGGCCGAACGTGCCGACGGCGAAGGCGCCGATCGCGAGGCCCCTGCGCCAGGCCGAGAGGCGCTGCCAGCGCCCGAGCGCCTCCTGCTCCTCGGTTGTCAGGGGCTCGCCGCGCCGCTGCTTGCGCAGCGCCCCGCCGGCCCGCATCCCGAGGTAGAGGTCGTCGAAGATCTCGGCGGACTCGTCCTGCACCATGGGAGTGTAGCCTCGTTCGCCGGTGCCGACCCGGATCCTGCACCTGTCGGATCTGCACACGGGCACGAGCGAGGACCCGGCCGTCGAGCGCGCGCTCGTCCAGCTGATCGCGTCCGTCGAGCCCGAGCTGATCGTCGCGAGCGGCGACCTGACGCATCGCGGGCAGCGGGATCAGCACGAGCGCGCCGCGCGCTTCCTGCGCGGCTTCGGGCTCCCCCTGCTCGCGATCCCCGGCAATCACGACATCCCCTACACCTTCCCGGCGCGCTTCACGAGCACGTTCGCCGAGTTCGAGCGCCAGTGGGAGACGACGGAGCCGGTCTACCGCTCCGACCGGCTGCTCATCGTCGGCCTCAACTCCGTCCGGGCCTGGCGCCACCAGTCCGGCGGCGTCCGCCAGGCCCAGCTCGACTGGGCCGCCGAGCAGCTCGCCTCGGCCGAGCCCGGGGCGCTGCGGATCGTGACGCTCCACCACCACCTCCTGGGAGCCCCGTGGCGCTCGAACAAGAAGCCCGTCGCGCGGCGCAACCACGTCCTCGCCTCGCTCGTCGAGGCAGGCGCGGAGCTCGTGCTGGCGGGCCACATCCACCAGGCGGCCGTGAGCGAGCGCCGCGAGTTCGAGCTCGCCTCGGCCGGCGGCGAGCGCGGCGTCACGGTGTCGATCGCGCCGGGGCTCGGCCAGCCGCGACCGGACCGGCGCGGCGAGGCGCGCGGGCTCCACGTCTACAC
>JACCZA010000385.1 GCA_013696185.1 Actinomycetota bacterium | reverse complement strand
CCCCATCCGGGTCCCTCCTTCGGGTGTGAGCCTTGGCAGACCCACAGCCTCGGAGGAGGCCCGGATGACCTACTCAGCCGTCCACAACGTGTCGAGGCACGTCACCTAGACGCCTAACAAGTCGTTTGTAGACTCGAGCGAGAGCGGACTGCGGCGCCCGAGGGCGAGCCGGGGAGAGGATTCGAGTGAGAGCTAGACGGGCGATCGTGGCTGGCGCGGCGGCGGCACTCGCCGTGTCGCTCGGCGCAGGCGCCGCCGCGGCTCGCCCGGACGTGCGCACCGCCGAGCCGGGCGTGACCCCGACCTCGATCACGATCGGCGGCACCGTCCCGCTCTCCGGCATCGCCTCGGCGTATGCCTCGGTCGGGCGCGGCGCCGATGCCTACTTCAAGTACGTGAACGCGCGCGGAGGCGTCAACGGTCGCAAGATCGTCTACCGCTTTCTCGACGATGCCTACAACCCGGCGAGCACCGTGCAGCAGACGCGTCAGCTCGTCCAGGGCGACCGGGTGTTCGCGATCTACAACAGCCTGGGCACCGAGCACAACCTCGCGATCAGACCGTTCCTGAATCAGGCGGGCGTCCCGCACGTCTTCGCGGCGACCGGCGCGAGCACGTTCGGCAGGGACTACAAGCGCTACCCCTGGACGATCGGCTACCAGCCGAGCTACGTGGCCGAGGGTGCGATCTACGGCCGCTACCTGGCGTCGCGGCGGAGCGGCGCGCGCATCGCGGTGCTCTTCCAGAACGACGACTACGGCAGGGACGTGATCGCGGGCCTCCAGAGCGGGCTCGGCGCGAAGGGGAAGATCGTCTCCCAGGCCGGGTACGAGGTCTCCGACACGGACGTCGGCTCGCAGATCACGACGCTGAAGGCCTCGGGTGCGGGCGTGCTCGTGATCGTCGCGACACCGGCCTTCGCGGTGCGCGCCTACGTCGCCGTGGGCAAGCTGGGCTGGAAGCCGGCCATCTTCGTCAACGCCGTCGGCGCCTCCACGAACACGATGAAGACCGCCGATGCCTCGAGCGGGGCCGCCGCCGAGGGCTCGATCTCGATCGCCTTCCTGAAGGATCCGTCCGATCCGCAATGGACGAACGACCCGGGCGGCCGTCTCTACCGTCAGATCATGAAGCGCTACGGCTCGGGCGACGTCAACGACGTCTACAACGTCTACGCGATGGCGTCCGCCCACAGCCTCGTGACCGCGCTCGGGCAGGCGGGCAAGAGCCTGACCCGCCGGGGGCTGCTGCGGGCGCTCACCTCGCTGAACGAGCGCGACAACCCCTTCCTGCTGCCGGGGATCACCGTGCGGACGAGCGCGACCGACCGCTTCCCGATCGAGCAGGCGCGCCTGCAGCGCTGGACGAAGGGCCGCTGGGTCAGCTTCGGCTCCCTCCTCGCCGCCAGGGGGTAGGCGGGTCGGGCTGCGCCCCGCCCGCGGAGGGCACCCGCGCGTAAGCTGGCGCGGATGGCCGCAGGCGAGCTGCTCCAGGCACCGCTCGAGGAGCTCTGCGCCGAGGCGCGGCGGCTGCGCGCGAGCGGCAAGGGCTCGCTCGTCACCTACTCGCCGAAGGTCTTCATCCCGCTCACGACGCTCTGCCGCGACATCTGCGGCTACTGCACCTTCGCCCGTCCGCCGCGACGGGGGCAGCGCGCCTACCTGAGTCTCGACGAGGTCGTCGAGATCGCGCGTGCAGGCGCCGCCGCCGGGTGCCACGAGGCGCTCTTCACGCTCGGCGACAAGCCCGAGCTCCGCTACCGGGTCGCGCGCGAGGAGCTCGCGGCGCTCGGGTGCGAGACGACCGTCGACTACCTCGCGCGGGCCGCACGGCTCGTGCTCGCCGAGACGGGCCTCTTGCCCCACCTGAACCCGGGCGTGATGACGCGGCAGCAGCTCGCCGGGCTGCGCACGGTGAGCGCCTCGATGGGGATCATGCTCGAGACCGTCTCCGACCGGCTGTCGCTCCGCGGCGGCCCGCACCACGCCTCGCCCGACAAGCTGCCCGCCGCGCGGCTGGAGACGATCGAGGCGGCCGGCGCGCTCGACATCCCCTTCACGAGCGGGATCCTGATCGGGATCGGCGAGACGCGGGCCGAGCGCATCGAGGCGCTCCTCGCGCTGCGCGCGCTCGGCGAGCGGGGCGGGCATGTGCAGGAGGTGATCGTCCAGAACTTCCGCGCCAAGCCGGGCACCCGCATGGCCGATGCGCCCGAGCCCTCGCTCGAGGAGCACCTGTGGACGATCGCGGTCGCGCGGATCCTGCTCGGACCCGACTGGAACATCCAGGCGCCGCCCAACCTCGCCTACGACGACTTCCCGCGGCTGCTCGACGCGGGCATCAACGACTGGGGCGGCGTGTCGCCTGTGACGATCGACCACGTCAACCCCGAGGCGCCCTGGCCGGAGGTCGAGCGCCTCGAGCAGGCGACGCGGAGCCGCGGCCTCGAGCTCGCACCGCGCCTGCCCCTCTATCCCGAGTACGCAACCGACCTCGAGCGTTGGTGCGACCCTGCGGTGGCCCGGGCCGTGCGGCGCCGGCTGGACGGGCTCGGCCTGGCGCGGGAGGACGACTGGGCTCCGGGCGAGGTCGCGCCGGTGCCGGAGCGGTTCGCGCGCACGTTCACCGGCGTGCGGGCCGCCGATCCCGCCGTGCGAGCCGCGCTCGCGCGGGAGGAGCTCGACGAGGACGACGTCGTCGCGCTCTGCCGCGCCCGCGGTGACGATCGCCGGGCGGTGCTCGGGGCGGCCGATGCGCTCCGGCGCGAGGTGAGCGGCGACACCGTCACCTACGTCGTGACGCGGAACATCCAGTACACGAACGTCTGCTACTTCCGCTGTGGCTTCTGCGCCTTTTCGAAGGGGAAGCTCGCTGCGAATCTGCGCGGGCCGGCGTACCTCGTCCCGCTCGAGGAGATCGTGCGCCGTTGCCGCGAGGCGTGGGAGCGGGGCGCGACGGAGGTCTGCCTCCAGGGCGGGATCCACCCCGCCTTCACGGGCGAGTTCTATCTCGGCGTGGTGCGGGCGATCCGCGAGGCGCTGCCAGAGCTGCACGTCCACGCGTTCTCCGCCCTCGAGGTCTGGCAGGGCGCCGCGACGCTCGGCCTGCCGCTCGAGGCGTACCTGCGGCAGCTGCGCGCGGCCGGGCTCGGCAGCCTGCCCGGAACCGCCGCGGAGATCCTGGACGACCGCGTGCGGCGCGTGATCTGCCCCGACAAGGTCTCGACCGCCCAGTGGCTCGAGGTGCACCGGACGGCCCACCGGGTCGGGCTGCGCTCGAACGCCACGATCATGTTCGGCCACGTCGAGGGGCCGCGGAGCTGGGCGCGCCACCTGCTCGCCGTGCGTGAGCTGCAGCGGGAGACGGGCGGGCTGACCGAGTTCGTGCCGCTGCCCTTCGTCCACATGGAGGCGCCGATCGCGCTCAAGGGGCTCGCCCGGCGCGGTCCGACCTTCGGCGAGACGCTGCTCCTGCACGCGGTCGCACGACTCGCCCTCCATCCGCTCGTGACGAACGTGCAGGCCTCGTGGGTGAAGGCCGGTCCGGAGGGCGTCGCCTCGCTGCTGCGCGCCGGGGTGAACGACCTCGGCGGCACGCTGATGAACGAGTCGATCTCGCGCGCCGCCGGCTCCGAGCACGGGCAGGAGCTCCCCCCCGAGCGGATGGAGGCCCTGATCCGCGCGTGCGGGCGGGAGCCCCGCCAGCGCACGACCCTCTACGGCGAGGTGCCGGACGACCGGCGAAAGGCGTCGTTCGGCGCGGCGCCGCTCGAGGAGCCGCGGAATCCGCGCGCCAGAGAGGCCGGGCTCAGGGCTCCTGGTCGGCTCGTCCGCCCGGGCCTCGCCCCGACCCCGGCCCGCTAGCCTCCAGCTGCGAGAACGCCTGCTCGAACACCTCGCGTGGCTGGGCGCCGAGGACGAGCAGGCGGCCGTCCAGGAGGAACCCGGGGATCCCGGTGACGCCGATCCAGACGGCCTCGCGCGTGGAGGCGGTGACCCGGTCGAGGTAGTCCTCGCCGGCGAGCACCTCGTCCAGCCGGGCGGCGGGAAGCCCGGCTTCCGTGCCGAGCCGCCGCAGGACGTCGCGCTCGCCGAGGTCGAGCCCCTCCCGCCAGAGCGCGTCCATCAGCCGGTCGTGGACCGGCTCGTGCAGGCCGAGGTCGCGCGCGAGCTCGGTCAGCCGCAGGGCGTCCTGCGAGCGCGGGACGACGTCGGGCGGGCCGCTGTCGGCGAGCCCGGCGGCCACGAAGAGCTGCCGGATGTGACTGCCGAAGCCGGCGCCGTGGCGGCGCGCCAGCTCCTCACGCCGGATGCCCTCGGGCGGATACTCCGGGTGCAGGTCGTACGGCAGCCAGGTGAGGCGAGCGTCGAACCGGCGCTCGAGCCAGGCAGCCAGCGGCTGCGCGGCGCGGCAGAACGGTCAGATGTAGTCGCTCCAGACCAGGATCTCGTGCCGGGTCATCCCTGGGAGCTACCCACTCGCGTCGGCGCCAACCTCGAGTGCGAGGAGGTCGTCGAGCGTCTCGCGCCTGCGGATCACACGCGCAGCGCCGTCCGCCACCAGCACGGCCGCCGGCCGGGGCAGCGCGTTGTAGTTCGAGCTCATCGAGAGCGTGTAGGCGCCGGTCGCCGGAACGGCGAGGAGGTCGCCACGGCGGGGTGCCGGCAGCTCCACCTCGGCGATCAGCGTGTCGGCCTCGCAGTGCTTGCCGGCGACGCTGTAGCGACCGGCGGGCGGCTCGTCGGCGCGGTCGGCGAGGAGGGCGGCGTAGCGCGCGCCGTAGAGCTGCGGGCGCGGATTGTCGGACATGCCGCCGTCCACGGTGACGTACGTGACGGACTCGGTGGCACGCTTGACGACGCCGACGCGATAGAGCGTGACACCGGCGCGCCCGACGAGCGAGCGTCCCGGCTCGAGCACCAACCGCGGCCGGGGCAGGTCGTGCAGCGACCAGGCGCGCTCGAGATCGCGCACGAGCTCTGCGACGAAGCGCTCGGCTGCGGGAGGGCGCTCGTCGTCGACGTGGCGGACGCCGAGGCCGCCGCCGAGATCGACGACGTCCGGAGTCCAGCCGTCGAGCTCGAGGCGGCAGCGCGCGGCGAACGCGGCGAGCCACTCGACCGTCGTCGCGGCTGCTTGTGTCTCGAGCAGCTGGGAGCCGATGTGGACGTGGAGCCCCGCGACCTCGAGGCCTGCGGCACGCGCACGGGCGATCCCCTCGACCGCCTCGTCGGCGGGAAGCCCGAACTTCGAGCCGTGCTGCGAGGTGCGGATTGCCTCGTGCGTGTCGGCCTCGATGCCCGAGGTCACGCGGACGAGGACGCGCCCGATGCCGGCCGCGCGCGCCCGGTCGACCTCCTCGAGCGCGTCGAGGACGAGGAGGCCCGCTCCCGCCTCGGCTGCGCCGCGCAGCTCCTCGTCGCTCTTGTTGTTGCCGTGCACGACGAGCCGCTCGGGCGGCACGCCCGCCTGCAGCGCGAAGCGCAGCTCGCCGAGCGTCGAGACGTCGGCGCCCAGGCCCTCGCGCGCGAGCAGCCGCAGCAGCGCGACGTTCGGCAGCGCCTTCGTGCCGTAGGCGATCAGGGCCTCGGGGGCGGCTCGGCGGTAGGCGCGGGCCTGGGCGAGTGCCGTCTGCTCGCAGAGGACGAGGAGCGGCGTGCCGTACTCGGCGGCGAGCGAGGCGGCGGCGATTCCGCCCAGGTGGAGGCGGCCGTCCTCGATCGCCGCGCTAGCGGGGAGAAGCTCCAGCACGCCGGGATTCTCCCTCCCCGAGCGCAGCCCGCGCCCGCTGGAGACACTCGCCGCAGCCACGACGTTCGAGCCAAGAGCGTGAGATCTCTTCCACGGCTCGCTGCTGGACGGGCTCACGGGGGAGACTGCGGGGGGACGACCGCTACGACGTCGGCCCGAAGAGACGGTCCCGCGTCGCGACGAGCGCTGCCC
>JACCZA010000371.1 GCA_013696185.1 Actinomycetota bacterium | reverse complement strand
GCGGGCGGCGGGTGCAGACTCGCTCGCCCGCTGGCTGTCGGAGTGGCAGCTGCCCACGACAACAGCTGTCGCCAAGCGCGGATACCGAGTTCTCGACGTTCGTCCGTCTTCAGAGTGCAACAACGCTTCCTACGTAGGCTGAAGGCGCCTGATGGCGCAGATCTCCCCAGCCGAGCTTGCCGCGATGCAGCGGCTCGCCCAGGAGTCGTGGCGGCTGGAGCCGACGCACGTCGACGTGACGGTGGGCGAGCTTGCCTACACCTGGGGCGTCAACAACGGCACCGACTACGCATCGGAATGGAGGCATCGTCTGTGGATGGACGGCGACGAGGCGCTCGCGTGGGCATGGCTCTTCCCCCCGGGGTCGCTGGAGTGGCAGGTGCACCCTGGCCGTCCCGAGTTGCTGGAAGACGTTCTCGACTGGTTCAGAGGCGAGGTGCCGCAGGGGCCACGCGCCACGTCCGTTCGCGGCGCGCAAACCGACGCGATCGGCCGCCTGCGCGCACGAGGTTTCCGGCCGGACAGCAGCGCGCCCTGGATGCGCCTGAACACGCGAGGGCTGGAGCGGATCGAAGCGCCGCACCTCCCCTCGGGGTTCCGCCTGCTGACGATGGCGGATGCCGGCGCCGACCTGGCCGCACGCGTCGCGGTGCACCAGGAGTCCTGGCGCGAGCTCGGTACGCGCGTGACGCAGGAGACGTATGCGAACGTTACGCGGACGTGGCCGTACCGCCCCGATCTGGATCTCGTGGTCGAGGCGCCGGATTGCACGTATGCGGCCTTCGTGCTCGCCTGGTACGACCCCGAGAACCGCGTGGGGGAGTTCGAGCCGGTCGGCACCGATCCGCGCTTCCGGCGGCGGGGACTCGCCCGCGCCCTCAACCTCTTCGGCCTGGAGCGCCTCCGTGAGGTCGGAGCGCGAGCTGCCGTCGGGTGCCGGGGCGACGACGGGCATCCGGTGCCGAGGCGGCTGTACGAGTCGGTCGGCTTTCGAGAGCTGTCGAGGAACGTGCGTTACGTGAAGGGCTAGATCATATGGCATGATATGCCCGTGGCTCGACAGCAGACCCTGGTGCAGCTCAACGATTCGCTTCTTGCGCTCGCCGACGAGCGAGCGGCGAGAGCCGGCATCTCGCGCTCCGAGCTGATCCGCGCGGCCCTCGAGGCCTATCTGGCGGGAGATCGCGAAGCGGCGATCGACGCAGCCATCGCCGACGGCTACACGCAGATCCCGGCCGAGCAGGACGATGCCTGGGCGCAGGCTGCTGGTCGACGTTCGATTGCGACCGAGCCCTGGTGAACCGAGGCGAGGTGTGGTGGGTCGAGGACCCCGACGCCGGACGCCGGCCGCACCTGATCCTCACCCGCCAGAGTGCTATACCGAGGCTCCATTCGGTGCTATCGGTGCCGGCAACGCGGACGGTGCGGGGCATCCCGACCGAGGTTGCGCTGAGTCGCCAGGAGGGCATGCCGGAAGACTGCGTTCTCACGCTCGACAATCTGACGCTCATCCCCCGTTCCTTCTTCGTCGAGAGAATCTGCCGCCTGCGAGCTGGGCGGATGCGCGATGTCTGCGCGGCGCTTTTCGTGGCGACCGGCTGCGCGTAACTCGCTGAGCCTTCGATCTGCTTCAAAGCCGTTCGGTGAAACGGGCCGAGAGGGCTCGTCCGTAAGATCGTCCCCATGCCGGACGTCGCGCCGCTCGACCTCCTCCACGGCGCGGAGCGGGTGATCGGCGTCTACCTGCTCGAGACCGACGAAGGCCCAGCCCTCTTCGACTGCGGGCCGACGAGCTGCCTGCCGACCCTCGAGCAGCGACTCGAGGAGCGCGGCCTCGTGCTCACCGAGCTCCGCCATCTGCTGCTCAGCCACATCCACCTCGACCACGCGGGCGCGGCGGGGGCGCTCGTGCGCGAGCACCCGGGTCTCCAGGTGCACGTGTCCGGGATCGGCGCACCGCACCTCGTCGACCCGAGCCGCCTCGAGCGGAGCGCACGGCGCCTCTACGGCGACGCGTTCGACACGCTCTGGGGCGAGCTCGCGCCGGTGCCGCAGGAGAACGTGCGGATCGTGGGCGACCGGGCAGCCGGCCTCGACTGCTTCGCGACGCCCGGACACGCCTCGCACCACGTCTCCTACCTCGACGCCGAGGGGACGCTCTTCGCCGGCGACGCGCTCGGTGTCCGCATCCAGCCGAGCCGGCACATCATGCCCGTCTCGCCGCCCCCTGACGTCGACCTCGAGGCGTGGGCCCGGACCCTCGACGAGGTCGAGCAACGGGCTCCCGAGCGGCTGGCGCCGATCCACTTCGGCACGATCGACGACCCGCGCGAGCACATCCCGCGCCTGCGCGAGGCGCTCGCGCGCTGGGCGGGGCGCGTGCGCGACGGCGTCAGCGAGGACGAGTTCGTGCGCACGGCGCGCGCCGAGCTCGAGCGCGACGAGGGCGGGCACTCGGCCTACGAGCACGCCGCGCCCCTCTGGCAGTCCTACGCCGGGCTTCGCCGCTACTGGGACAAGCGGGCCGAGGCCGAGGCCGGGCTCAGTGACAGCCCGTCGAGCCCGAGTCGGTGAACCAGCCGCCCGCCTCGGGCACGAACTGCCAGGAGTAGCTCCACGGGCGCAGCGTCAGGCGCAGCACGCCGAACGTGTCGGTGTTCCGCAGCTCGCTGTCGGAGTCGACCCGCCCCACGGGGTAGTGATCCTTCCCGCCCGTGCCGACGACGAACTGGCGGATGCCGCGCGCCGGGTCGCCGCGGTCGTCGGCATTCGAGGGAGCGAGCCGCTCGTAGAGATGGTCGTGGCCCGAGAGGAAGACGTCGGCGTTCGCGTCGTACAGCGCCCTGAAGAGCGGCGCGATCTCCCCGGTGTCGCCGTGCTGGCCCGAGGAGTAGCGCGGATGGTGTGCGAAGGCGAGCGTGCATGCTGTCGGGTGCGCGGCGAGGTCGGCGCGTAGCCACCGCTCCTGCGGGCTCCCCGCCCAGCAGCCGCCGACCGCCCAGCAGTTCGAGTTGAGGGCGATCAGGTGCCAGTTGCCGAGATCGAAGCTGTAGTAGCCGCGGTCGCGGGGCCCCGCCGCGTCGCCGAAGTAGTCGAAGTAGCCGCTCGCGCCCGGTGTCTCGTACTCGTGGTTTCCAACAGCGGGTCGCATCAGGTACTTGACCCGCCCCCAGCTCGGCCCGAACGACCAGTCGTACTTCCAGCGCTGCGAGTCGTCGTACTGGAGGTCTCCGAGCGGCAGCACGGCCGCGAGCCCGCTGTCGACGAGCAGATCCGACGTCCAGCGCTGCCGGCAGCGATCCCAGGTGCCCCAGCCGCCGTTGAAGGCGTCGGAGGACGGATCGCAGGCGATGTCGCCCGCCGCCGCGATCACGGGATCGGCCGGCGGTGAGGCCCGCTCCCAGCGGACCCGGGCGATCGCCTCGCCCCAGTTCTCGTAGTACTCGACCCTGACGACGTGCTCGCCGCCGCGCACGAAGCGCCGCGCCGTGTACGTTGTCGTCGCCTGGTCGCGCCACGCGTCGATCACGGGCTCGCCGTCCAGCCAGACGCGGACGCCGTCGTCGGCATCGGCCACGAAGGTGTAGTCGCCCTCATCGAACCAGTGGCGGCCGGTCCAGCGCACGGAGAAGTCGTCGGGGCCGACGCGCTCCGGGCCCCCGCCCCACCACCACCTGTCGATCCCGTCCTCGCACAGCGTCACCGCCGGGTCTCCGGCGAGCCAGCGGTTCGGGAAGTACTCGGCCGAGTACCGTCCGACGGCGCACGCGTTCGGGTCGCCCTGCGCCGCGGCGCCCCCGGGCAGAACCAGCGCGAGGAGGCAGCCGAGCAGGACGAGCCGCAGTGATCCCCCGCTCACTCGGGCGATCCTAGACCATCATGCCTCGCCGAGCATGCCCGCTACCTTGCGGTCGATGCGCGCGGGCGCCTCCAGCCGCCGTCTCGGCCCGCCCGCCGAGCGCGACTTTCGCCTCCTCTTCCTCGGACGGCTGGTCTCGCTCCTCGGCAGCGCCGTCGCGCCGATCGCGCTCTCGTTCGCGGTGCTCGACGACCTCGGCGGCTCGGCCTCGGACCTCGGC
>JACCZA010000347.1 GCA_013696185.1 Actinomycetota bacterium | reverse complement strand
CCCTGACAGAGCACGCTGTTCGGACACCTGATTGGCCTCACGGGCGAGTGAATCGCCCTCCGGCCTACGACTCCTCGCGTTGCTCGAGGACAGGAAGCTCGAGACGTTCGCCCCTCAGAGCACCTCGGGAGGGGGGTGTGGGAGGAACCGTCAGGTTCCCCTCCACACCCCCCTCAGGGGACGCTGTGCGAAGGGAGCACAGTTTCGAGCTCAGCGCAGGTGTGCTCTTAGGGCGGAGGGCGACTTGCTCGCCCGGGAGCCCACCCAGATGTCGGAATCCGTGACTTCACCGCCCGGAAGAGCGCAGCTCTTCCGGGCGAAGCTTCGGTAGAGTCCCGCCGGTGGCGGGCGAGCGCATTCGACTCGAGGTGGCCGAGCGCGAGGTTCGCGGCTCGGCGGAGTCTCGCCGCCTGCGCAAGCGGGGCCTGGTGCCGGGCGTGCTCTACGGGCGTGGGCACCAGCCGCGGGCGATCGCCATCCCAGAGCGCGAGTTGCGCCGCGTGCTCACCACCTCGGCCGGGCTGCACGCGATCCTCGACGTCGTGCTCGAAGGCCAGAAGACGACGCACGCGTCGATCCTCAAGGATCACCAGGAGGACCCTCTGCGCGGGCGCCTCATCCACGTCGACCTGCAAGAGGTGCGCCTCGACCAGCCGATCCAGGCGCAGGTGGTGGTCAACCTCATCGGCGAGGCGGCGGGCGCGGACGAGGGAGGGGTGCTCTCCCAGGTGACCCGCGAGGTCATGGTGGAGGCCCTCCCCATGGAGATTCCCGAGCACATCGACCTCGACGTCAGCGGCATGCACGTCGGCGACGCACTCAGGCTCGCCGATCTCCCGGCGATGGAGGGCGTCGCCTATCTCGACGACCCCGAGGAGACCGTGCTCGCGACCGTCACGCTGCCGACGCCCGAGATCGTGGAGGAGGCCGAGGCCGCCGAGGAAGGAGTTCTCGGCGAGGAGGAACTGCCCGAGGGCGCGGCCGGGGAGCCTGCCGACGCGGGTGGGGACGCGGCGGGCGAGCCCGGCACCGTCCCGGGCTAGCTGCCCGTGCGCCTTCGGCGCAGGGCCGAGGCCGAGTCGGGCTCCACGCTCGACCTCCTCGTCGCCGGTCTCGGCAATCCCGGGCGGGAGTACGCACGCACGCGTCACAACGTCGGCTGGCTCGTCGTCGACGAGGTCGCACGCCGCCACGGCGGCTCCTTCCGCTCCAAGTTCTCCGGGCTGCTCGCCGAGGTGCGGCTGGGCGAGTTGCGGCTCGCGCTGCTCAAGCCCGAGACCTTCATGAACGAGTCGGGTCGATCGGTCGGCGCGGCGGCGCGCTTCTTCAAGGCCGAGCCCGGAGCCCTCCTCGTGGTGCACGACGACGTGGATCTCGTCCCGGCGCGCCTGCAGGCCCGTCGGGGCGGGGGCCTCGCCGGCCACAACGGCCTGCGCTCGATTGCCCAGCACGTCAGCACGCAGGACTTCCTGCGCCTGAGGATCGGGGTGGGCCGGCCCGAGCGGGGAGACCGCAGGCCGGTCGCCGACTTCGTGCTCTCCCCGTTCGAGGTCGACGTCGACGAGGACGCGCTCGTCGCGCGCGCTGCGGATGCGGTCGAGACACTCGGGCTGGAGGGCCTCGAGGTGGCGCAGACGCGCTTCAACTGACCCACTTTCGGCACGGGCGCGACTCCCACCTGTCACCGTTTCGGCGATACGCTGTCAACGTGGGGTGGAGGTCGGTGGCCCGCGTTCTGCGCGGCTCGCGAATCGCTCGGGACACGCCGTACACTGCCCCCGGCGGACCTGTTTCCGCCCGTCGTCATGGACCGTCCGATTCTGCACCCGATCGTCTCCGAGCTCGCAGAGCACGAGCGCCTGCGCGCGTTCGCGGAGGCGCTGCCGGCGCGCGCCCGCGTCTCGGAGGCGGCGCTGCCGCTCGTCGTCGCCGCGCTGCACGAGCACCTCGGCCGCTCCCTCGTCCTGCTCGCGCCCGAGGACGCAGACGCCCGCGATGCCGCCGAGGCGGCGGGGTGGCTCCTCGGCGAGGAGCGCGTCGCCTTCCTGCCG
>JACCZA010000319.1 GCA_013696185.1 Actinomycetota bacterium | reverse complement strand
GCGCTCTGCGGCGAGATGCAGACGATGCCTGGCCTCGGCAAGACGCCCGCGGCGATGAACGTGGACATCGACGAGCACGGCGAGACCGTCGGGCTCTTCTGAGCGCGGAAGTGACGCGCGTCCAGGTCCTCTACTGGCAAGACATCCCGTCGCTCGTCCGGGCGACGGGTGCCGACGGCTCGCAGGTCTCGCGGCAGCTGCCGGACTGGTTCCAGCAGGAGATCGACCGGGTCGCGATGGAGCAGGGCCTCGCCGCCAGCGACGCCTACCTCGAGCAGTGGCGGTGGGGCGACGCCGGGGAGCGCGAAGGGTCGCCGCAGGACGTGCTCGACGCCGTCGAGGCCGAGCTCGTCGCGCGAGGGGGGACGGCAGGACCGCCCGCCGAGTCCCCGGGCTGAGCGATGCGGCCGGCGGCAGTCGTCTTCGACTTCAACGGCACCCTCTCCGACGACGAGCCCGTCCTCGCGCGCAGGACACGGTCGTCGTCTTCAGATCCGCTCACGGCGACATGCTCGGCGAGCGTGGCCTCTGGTACAAGATGGCGCCGTTCGAGCCGTCGATCCGCGTCCCGCTGATCGTCCACGCGCCGCAGCGGTTCGCGTCGCGACGCGTTCCGCAGGCGGTGTCGCTGCTCGATCTCGCACCGACTCTCGTCGAGCTGGGCGGCGGCAGGCTCGAGGATCCGCTCGACGGCGTCAGCCTGCTCGGCGACCCGCCGGAGCGCGATCTCCCGCTCGAGTACTTGGCGGAGGGCGTCCATGCGCCCCAGGTCACGCTCGTGCGCGGCAACCTGAAGCTCGTGCGGACGCTCGGCGAGCCCGATCTCGCCTACGACGAGCGCGACGACATCGTGATCGACGACTCGCTCGCGGCGACCGTCGACGCCCGCTGGGACCTCGAGGCGCTCGACCGTGACGTGCGCGCGAGCCAGCGCCGCAGGCGGATCGTGCGGGACGCGCTCGCGACCGGCTGGGTCACGAAGTGGGATCATCCGGAGGGCGACGATTTCTGGTCGACGCTCGAGCGGGCCCGGCGTCCCTAGCCGACCGCGCGCGCGGCGGCGAGTAGATTCGTGAGCTTGGCGACGGCGAGCTCTCGGCCCAGCATCGTGAGGCCGCAATCCGGGCCTGCGAGCAGCCGGTGCGTGTCGATGTGCTCACGCGCGGCGGACAGGCGGGCCTCGATCTCCTCGACGGCCTCGACGCGCGTCCGCGCGATGTCCACGACGCCGAGCACGACCGCCGTCCGCGAGAAGCGCTCGAGCAGCCGGAGATCGTTGTGCCTGTGGGCGTCCTCGATCGAGACCATGTCGACGGGCGCGGCGTCGAGCGCGTCGGCGAGCAGGAAGTAGCTCTCGGCGTCGGCCTTGGGGTACTCGTCGAGGTCGAGGCCGGACGGATACCCGCAACAGATGTGGACGACCCGTGTGACCTCGCCGGGAACACCCTGGAAGCAGCGTGCGAGCAGCTCGATGCCGTAGTCGCTCGCCTTGCCCGGCTGCCGCGCGAAGACCGGCTCGTCGATCTGGATCCAGCGACAGCCGGCGGCCGCGAGCGCGCGAATCTCCGTGTTGAGCGCCTGCCGCTCGACGGGGAACGTCTGCAGCGCCTCGAGCTCCGGCACGCACGGAAAGTCCTGGGCGCTGTACGTGTTGAGCCTGTAGGACGCCGGGCCGCACTCGATCCGTAGGCTCCCCTCGTCGGCCCGGTGCCCTCCTCTACTCCGCCCTCGCCCGCGCGCGCCTCCACGGCCCCCTGCGGGAGGAGCACGCGCTCCGACTCGTCCCGCAGCTCCGCACCGAAGGCCTCCGCTCCTGCACGGTCTACGCCGACGCCTGGACGAACGACGGCCGGCTGACCCTCGCGAACATCCGCGCCGCCTCCGATGCGGGCGCCGTCGTCCTGAACTATGCGGAGGTCGTCGCCGTGCGCGCCGGCGGGGCGGACGTCTCCGTCGACGGAGAGCTCGTGCGGATCCGAGCCACGTCGATCGTCAACGCGACGGGGCCGTGGGTCGATCGCGTGCGCCTCCTCGAGGACGAGCGCGCGAGCCCATCCGTGCGCCTGAGCAAAGGCGTCGACGTGATCGTCGACGGAGGCAGCGACTGGCAGGCGGCCGTCACGATCCCGCACGACAGGGTACGCGTGAGCTTCGCGGTCCCGTGGGAGGGAACGCTGCTGCTCGGAACGACCGACACGCCCCACGAGGGCGCACCCGAAGAGGCCGTCGTCACCGACGAGGACGTCCGAACGGTGCTCGACGAAGCGGGCGTCGCGATCGGCGCGCTCGGCGAGGTGATCAGGACGTTCTCGGGTCTGCGCGTGCTCCCGCTGGGACGGGGCGCGACCGCCGGCGCCCGTCGCGAGACGGTGTTCTCCCGCGGGCGGGCCGGGATGCTCAGCGTCGCCGGCGGCAAGCTCACGACATACCGCCGGATCGCGCTCGGCGCCCTCGCGCAGCTCGGGGTGCAGAACCTCGACCGGCGGCCCCGGCCCCTGCCCGGTGCCTCGGGCCTCGACCGGATCGCCTGGCCGGCCGAGCTCGAGCGGGCCGCGCGCGCGCACCTGCTCCATCTCTACGGGTCGCTCGCGAGCGAGGTGCTCGCTCTCGCCGAGGAGGATCCGTCGCTGCTCGAGCCGCTCGCGTCGGGCCGGCCCGACGTGCGTGCGCAGGACCGGTATGCGCGCGAGCGTGAGTGGGCACGCACCGACGAGGACGTGCTGCGGCGACGCACGACGGCCTGGCTGGCGCAGAGTTGACGGCCGGGATCCCAGCCGCCATGATGGTGCAACTCGAGTTGTAGATTGAGCGGAGGCGCTTCGTGTTCGTGAACCGGATGCCGCGGTACGAGCCGCTGTCGGAAGAGGCCCTGGCCACGATCGACGCGGGAGTCGAGCGGCTCGCGAGCGAGATCGGCGTCCAGTTCGACCACCCCCGCGCGCTCGAGCTCTTCCGCGAGGCGGGCCAGACGGTCGAGGACTCCTGCGTCCGGTTCGACCCGGGGTTCCTGCGCGCGCAGGCGGCGCTCGCGCCGCGGGAGTTCCGGCTGCGCGCACGGAACCCGGACCGCGACCTCGTAGTCGGCGGCGACCACATGGTGTTCGGCCCCGCTCAGGGGCCGCCCTTCGTGCGTGTGGACGGCGTCCGGCGCGACGGCACGATGGCCGATCTCGAGTCGCTGCTCAAGCTGACGCAGCTCACCGACGCCCTCGACACGCCCGGCAGGAACATCCTCGAGCCGAACGACGCCCCGCTCGACGTGCGCCATCTCCTGCGCGCGCTCGCCGCGATCCGGCTGACCGACCGGGTCTGGGCGGGCGAGCCGTCCTCGGACTTCGCCGCGGCGGACTGCCTGCGCCTCGCCGAGATCGTCTTCGGCGGGCGAGAGGAGATCGAGCAGACGCCCGTGTTGTTCGCGAACTGCAACGTCAACTCCCCGCTTCGCTTCGACAGCCGCATGCTGGAGGGGATCCTCGGCTACGCGGCCGCCGGCCAGGCGGTGATCGTGACGCCGTTCCTGCTGATGGGCGCGATGGCGCCCGTGTCCGTGCCGGCGGCGCTCGTGCAGCAGAACGTGGAGGCGCTCGCCGGAATCGCACTCGTCCAGCTCGTGCGCCCGGGCACGCCCAGCGTCCTCGGCTCCTTCCTCTCGAGCACGGACATGAAGAGCGGCTCGCCCGCCTTCGGGGGGCCGGAGTCGGCGCTCGGGCTGTACGCGTCGGGGCAGATCGCGCGGCGGCTCGGCCTGCCCTGGCGCTCGGGCGGAGGCACGCTCACGTCGAGCCCGGCCGTCGACTACCAGGCCGGCTACGAGGCGATGAACACGCTCCAGGCGGCCTTCCTGGCCGGAGCGAATGTCTGCTGGCAATCGGCAGGGTGGCTGGAAGGCGGTCTCGTGACGTCGTTCGAGAAGTTCGCGGCCGACTGCGAGCTCCTCGATCTGCTGCTGCACCAGTTCACGCCGGTGGAGGTCGACGAGGCGAGTCTCGCCTACGGCGCCCACGTCGAGGTCGGCCACGGCGGACACTTCTTCGGCGCCGAGCACACGCTCGAGCGCTTCCGGGAGTGCTTCTGGCGACCGACGGTCGCCTCGACCGAGAACATCGACCGCTGGACGCGCGGCGGCTCCCTCGACCATGCGGCGCGCGCGAGCCGGCGCTGGAAGGAGCTGCTGGAGTCCTACGAGCAGCCCCCGCTCGACGCGTCGATCGAGGAGGAGCTCGTCGAGTACGTGGAGCGGCGAGCGGTGGAGCTCGGCGATCCGATCAGCGTTCGCGCGTGAATCCCGGCACGGCGGCGCTCGCGCGCGGGCTCGACGTCGTGCGGGCGCTCGCCGAGCCCGCGGCGGAGGACGGGCTCGGGGTCGTCGCACTCGCGAGTCTCGTCGGCGGCGACAAGAGTCAGGTCTCCCGCACGCTCCGGACGCTCGAGGAGCACGGGTTCGTCGAGCGCGACGCCGAGACGCTTGCCTACCGCCTCGGCTGGGGCCTGTTCGCGGTCGCGGGGCGCGCCGGCGAGTCGCGGCTCGTCGCGAAGGCGCCGCCCGTCCTGCGCTCGCTCGTGCGCGAGCTCGGCGAGAGCGTGCACCTCTCGGTGCGCCAGGGTGACCAGGTGCTGACGTTGCTCTCGGAGTCGCCCACCGCGACGCTCCACGCGCCCGGCCGGGTCGGCGGGCTGACGCCCCTCGCGAGCACCTCGGCCGGGCGCGTCCTCGCCTTCGATCTCGAGCCTGCGGAGCTGGAGGCGCTCGGGCTGGACGCAGGCGCCATCGGCGCGGCACGCTCGCTCGGCTACGCGATCGTCCGCGAGGAGTTCGAGCCCGGGCTCGTCGCAGCCGCGGCGCCCATCCGCGACGGGACGGCCCGCGTGGTCGCCGCCGTCAACGTGTCGGCACCGCGGTTCCGCTTCGACGACCGGCTCGAGGAGGCGGCGGCGAAGGTGGTCGAGGCCGCAGCGTCGCTCTCGGCGGCGATCGGCGGGGGCGCGACGATCGCGCCGGCCTGAGCCACGCGGGACCGACCAGCTTCCTTCCGACCGGCAGCGATGAGATTCTCCCGGCCGACAGGTCTATTGGATGACCGCGGTGGGGAGCGAAGGCCTCCGCCGGACGACGACCACGAAGGAGGGCGTATGCCCGGTCAGATCGTGCACTTCGAGATCCCGGCGGACGACACCGCGCAGGGGCGCGAGTTCTGGGGCTCGCTCTTCGGGTGGCAGTTCGAGGCATTCCCCGGCGGCCCGGGCGAGTACCACATGACCCGGATCAGCGAGCGGACGGGCGGGGCGATCACGAGCATGGAGCCCGGCAAGCGAGGGGCGCGCGCCTACTTCGACGTGGAGGAGATCAACGCCGGCGCCAAGCGGGTGAAGGAGCTCGGCGGCGAGGCGGGCGACCCCGCCTCGGTACCGGGCATGGGCTGGTTCGCGACCTGCAAGGATCCGCACGGGAACGAGTTCGGCCTCTGGCAGAACGACCCGTCCGCCCCGGCCCCGACCGGGTAGACCTCGGCACGGCGGCGCCCCTCATC
>JACCZA010000270.1 GCA_013696185.1 Actinomycetota bacterium | reverse complement strand
TCTGATGGCTCCCCGCGGCGCCGTCGGAGTCGCGACGCGGCTCGCGCAGGACGAGGAGGCGCGCGAGAGCCTGCGCACCGCCTACGAGGAGTTCGCGAGGCGCGGAGTCGCCTCAAGGGCGGCACGTCGCATCGTGGCCGCAACCTGCTCCTGTCGGGAGTGCTCGCGGGCGTGGCGCTGTTCAACCCGCGCTCGGGTCGCCAGACGCGGGAGTGGCTGGGGCGGAAGCTCTCGGAGCTCCGGGGCCAGAGCGCATCCCTCGTGAGCCAGAACGGCACGGGTGCCCCTTCGATCGTCGAGGAGTCGATCGAGGTGGGCGTTCCCGTCTCGACCGCCTACAACCAGTGGACGCAGTTCGAGGAGTTCCCGCGGTTCATGGAGGGCGTCGAGTCGGTCAAGCAGCTGGACGACAAGCGTCTCCACTGGGTCGCCCAGATCGGCGGCCGCAAGAACGAGTGGGACGCCGAGATCACGCAGCAGCAGCCCGACCAGGTGATCGCGTGGCGCGCCACCGGCGGCAAGCAGAACGCCGGCGAGGTGCGCTTCGAGTCCGAGGGGGCCGACCGGACGCGGATCGACGTCCACCTCACCTACGAGGCGAGCGGTCTCGTCGAGACGCTCGGCGGTGCCGTGGGAGCCGACCGCCGGCGGGTGCGCGGCGACCTCGAGCGCTTCAAGGAGCTCCTGGAGGAGCGCGGGCAGGAGTCGGGTGCCTGGCGCGGGGAGATCGCGGGCGGGAAGGTCGAGCAGTAGGAGAGCAGGCTCCGGCCGAGGGTCTGGCTCCGGTGAGAACCGGGGTCAGACCCCGGTAGCACGCGCGAACGCTCACCGTCAAGGTGGCTCCGGGAGCGCTGTCCGAAGCAGCGCGGTGAGGTTGCCGCCGAGCACCGCGTCGAGCCGCTCCCCCGCGTAGCCACGCCCGCGCAGCGCGGCGACGAGGCGCGGGTAGTCCTCCGGACCGGCCAGACCCTCGATCGCGGCGTCGAGCGTCATGCCGGCGGGGAGCAGCGTGTCCGTGGGCGAGACCTCGAGCCGGAGCGCTCGACTGACCTGGCGGATGAAGTCGGCCCCGAGGCCGACGCGGTCGATCCCCATCACGGAGACCGCGTGGTCGAGATGATCGACTACGCGGTCGATCACCGGGTGCTCGTGGTCGATCACGAGCGGCAGCTGCATCAGGCAAAGGACGCCGCCGCGCTCGGCGACAGCCCGCAGCTGCTCGTCCGAGAGATTGCGCGGATGATCGAGGAGCGCCCGGCAGGCGGCGTGGCTGACGACGAGCTGCGCCTCTCCGCAGCGCTCGAGCACGTCCCAGAAGGTCGCCTCGGAGGCATGGACGAGGTCGAGGATCACCCCGAGCTCGGCGAGCCGGTCGACGAGCTTCGCCCCGAGCGCCGTCAATCCGCCGGTGCCCGCGGCGCCGGAGGCGAAGGCATTGCTCGTGTTCCACGTGAGCGAGACCATCCGGACGCCGAGCTCGAAGAACGCCTCCGCCGAGCCGACGTCCTCGCCGAGTGGCTCGGCGCCCTCCAGCGAGAGCACCAGCCCGATCCGTCCGTGCTCGACCTCCTCGAGGTCGGCGCGCGACCGGACCGCGACGACGCGGTCGGCGTTCTCCCGGGTCGCCCGCTCGAAGGCCGCCACCTGCTCCACGGCCGCCCTGAGGGCTGCCTCCCGATCTGCCTCGAGCGGCGCCGAGACCGGACACACCTGGAGACCGACGCCGCCCCGCTCGAGCTGCGGCAGCCAGTGGCGTGCGAAGAGGTTCCCCCGCTCGCCCGCGCGCGCCCGGAACGCGAGCTCGAGCAGCAGGTCGTTGTGGGCGTCGGCGATCAGCCTGGGCGAGTCGACTCCCACCGCTCGCGGTAGTCCTCCCGCACGGGGCGGAAGACGTCGAGCACCGTCGCGCCCTCGGGGCCGCAGGTGGCCGAGTGCTCCACGCCGCCGGGCAGCACGTAGCCGTCCATCGGCCCGAGTGCGTGCTCGACGCCCGCGACGACGAGCCTCTGGACGCCGCGCAGGACGATCCCGAGCTGCTCGTGCTCGTGGGCATGGGCCGGCACGGTCGCACCGGGCTCGAACTCGATCAGGTTCAGCATCGCCCCCTCGCCGAAGAGGGGGCGGCCCGACACCCCTTCCGCGAGGAGGAACGGCGCCACCTCGTCGAAGCGAATGAACTGCGGCTCCACCGGACGATTATCCTCTGCGCCGTGACGGCCGTCGTCGAGAGCGATCTCCTCCAGCGCCGGGCCTACGTCGACGGGCGCTGGATCGACGCCGACTCGGGGGAAACGTTCGCCGTGGACGATCCGGCGACGGGCGAGGAGGTCGCGCGCGTGCCGCGCATGGGCGCCGGCGAGACGCGCCGCGCGATCGAGGCTGCCCGGCGCGCGCTGCCCGGCTGGCGGGCGCAGACGGCGAAGGAGCGCGGGCGGATCCTGCGCCGGCTCTCGGACCTGATGCTCGAGCGGGTGGAGGAGCTCGCAGCCCTCTTGACGACCGAGCAGGGCAAGCCGCTCGCCGAGTCGCGGGTGGAGATCGCCTACGCAGCCTCCTTCTACGAATGGTTCGCGGAGGAGGGCAAGCGGGTCTACGGCGACACGATCCCGACCTACCTGCCGGATCGCCGGATCGTCGTGACGAAGGAGCCCGTCGGCGTCACGGTCGGGATCACTCCCTGGAACTTCCCGACGGCGATGGTGACGAGGAAGTCCGCGCCCGCCCTCGCGGCCGGCTGCACGATGGTGCTGAAGCCCGCCGAGCAGACGCCGCTCTCGGCCCTCGCCGTCGCGAAGCTCGCCGAGGAGGCCGGCATGCCGCCGGGCGTCTTCTCGATCGTCACGACCGACGCCGCGGGCGCCCCCGAGATCGGCGAGGAGATGACGTCGAACCCGCTCGTGCGCAAGCTCGGCTTCACCGGCTCGACCGAGGTGGGGAAGCTGCTCATGCGCCAGTGTGCCGGGCAGGTGAAGAAGGTCTCGCTCGAGCTCGGCGGCAACGCGCCCTTCATCGTCTTCGACGACGCCGACCTCGACGAGGCGGTCGCCGGTGCGATCCTCTGCAAGTTCCGCAACTCGGGCCAGACCTGCATCTCGGCCAACCGGATCCTGGTGCAGGAGGCAGTCCTCGACGAGTTCGTGACGCGCTTCACCGCTGCCGTGAGGAAGCTCCACGTCGGAAACGGCTTCGACCCCGAGGCCAGGATCGGGCCGCTGATCGACGAGCCGGCGCTCGAGAAGGTCGAGCGCCACGTCGCCGACGCGCTCGCGGGCGGAGCGGAGCTCCTCCTCGGCGGCGGTCGCCACGAGCTCGGGCGGCAGTTCTTCGAGCCGTCCGTCCTGACCGGGATCACCGACTCGATGGCGATGAGCAACGAGGAGACCTTCGGCCCGGTCGCGGGCGTGACGCGCTTCGCCGCCGAGGAGGACGCGATCCGCATGGCGAACGACACGCCGTACGGGCTCGCGAGCTACTTCTACAGCCGCGACATCGGCCGCGTCTGGCGCGTCTCGGAGGCGCTCGAGTACGGCATCCTCGGCATCAACACGGGCGTCATCTCGACCGAGGTCGCGCCCTTCGGCGGCATGAAGGAGTCGGGCATCGGCCGCGAGGGGTCGAAGTACGGCATCGACGACTGGCTCGAGCTGAAGTACCTCTGCATGGGGGGCATCGCGTGATCGTGGAGGAGCGCACCTACCACGTGACGACGGGCAAGCTGCCCGAGCTGGTGCGGCTCTACGAGACGGAGGGAACCGCGATCCAGCAGCGTATCCTCGGCCATCTGGTCGGGGCGTTCACGGTCGACGTGGGCGAGGTGAGCTCGATCGTGCAGCTCTGGGCCTACGACGGCTACGGCGAGCGCGAGCGCCGCCGGGCCGAGCTCCAGGCCGACGAGGGCTGGCGCGCGTTCCTCGGGAAGATCCAGCCCTTGATCCACACGCAGTGGAACCGGATTCTCGTCCCCACTGCCTTCTCGCCGCTGCGGTAGCCGGGTGGCCGGCTCGCTCGAGGGCAAGGTCGCGATCGTCACCGGCGGCGCGCAGGGAATCGGCCGCGCGATCGCCGAGGGGCTCGGCGCCGAGGGCGCGCGCGTCGTGATCGCCGATCTGCAGCGCGCCGAGGAGGCCGCGCGGG
>JACCZA010000272.1 GCA_013696185.1 Actinomycetota bacterium | reverse complement strand
GGGCTTGGCGGGGCGCTGTCGTGATGCACCGGTGATGCACAGCCGCTCTTGTCGTTGCCAGCAACGCCAACGTCGCTGTTCTTACGAACGCGTTCTGAGCAAGGCGCAAGTCGGCGGCCGCAACCGCCTCCACTTCTTACGGAGCCTCAGGCGAGCTCAAGGGCTTCGTCTTCCCCTACCTCGGGCTGCCGGGCCGCAGCCTCGTCGACGGTGGCTGGGTGCTGCTCACAGCGCATTCACAGGAGGCTCAGAGACGTCCGTCGGGTAGCTGGAGGAGCCTGGGCTCCTGTCTCCTCTACGAAAGGACACCATGAAGGTCATCCGGCTCTCGGCGACTTCGTCGAAGCGTACTGCCTGGAGGCATACGCGGAGCTCGCGGCCGCGCGGCAGGACTGGGAACGGAGCGCCCGTCTCCTCCGCGCCGGGGCGGCGCTCTTCGAGTCCTTGAACGTTCCCATCGGCGACCAGGAGCGGGAAAGCTACGACATCACCGTCGACCTGTGTAAGGAACGTCTCGGAGAGCGGGCGTTTGCCGATTTGGAGGAGGAAGACCCCCGCGTGAGTTACTAAAGAAACAGCAAACCCACTTTCCTCCCGCACGCGCCGTTGCCGCCTGCACGCGCCCGCCTGGCTCCTGTTGGTGGTCCCTTCAGGCCGCTGGCGAGGCTGGATCCCGCGGGTAGAGCTCCGCGTGGAGCGAGAGAGCCCTCCTTCGGCGCACTCCTCGCTTGAGTCGCGCGTCCGAGAGAGGGCTCCCTGGTCTGGTAGCCGGTTTAGTCGTTCGAACCGGCGAGCTTCAGCTTCCCGGAAAGGGTGGCCGTCGAGTTCGCGACGTTAACCGTGAGGTCGCCAGCACCCCGTGCGCCGGCGAAGATCCCGGTGCTCGATAGCCCGTCGACCTCATACGTGCCCGTGATGACGGGGCCGGATGCGGTCGGGCAAGCAATGCCCACTTCGCGGACGATCAACACGCCCTCGTCGAGGACGATGCGTCGCGTCGCCGCGTTTGTCCAGCTGCCTGGCCCGCACGGCGTCGCTGAGCGATCCAGAGTGATCCCGACGACCACGGTGGCGGCACCGAATCCCTCGACGGTTCCGTTGCCTGTGTTGATCAGCTGCAGGGTCTGAAGGTCGGCGATCCGGTTCGTGACCGACTGAGCGACCTCGGTGAAGCTCGCCTCGAGACGGTTCTTATGGTTCGCGGGTCCGGCCGCCGCGTGCAGGGCAAGACCGCTCGCCAGGGCGCTCAACGCCACGACGAGAAGAACCAGTCTAAGTGCCTTCATTCTTCTCTCCTCCTTCTGGGTCGTGTGACGAGCCGACCGGCTCGTCGGGATCGAAGACGTCGAGGGCCCGTTGCCACGAGCCGTCGACGACCTGTCGGTGGAGCACGAGGTAGGTCCCGTGCTCGTCGACCTTGGTGGCGCGCTCGACCTCGACCGAGACGCCGTAGCGACCGATCTCGACGACGCGTCCGCCCACTCTCTCCAGGAGCCTGCTCTCGAACGTGACGGCCGACAGGCCCAGGGCGACACCGGCGGTCCAGTAGGCCTCGATCGCGGCGCGTCCCTGGATGAGCTCGCGTGGCGGCGCGAGCAGCTTCGCGTCTTCGGTGTAGACACTGCCCGCCGCGGCCACGTCGCCCCGCTCGAGTGCGGTGACTAGCGCCGCCGTCGCCTCCATGATCTCGCGCTCCATCGAGGCGAAAGGTTCGCCCGCCCCTGTTGCAAAAGGGTTGCATCCCTCCGCCGTCGCCCTTGAGCAGGGCTCGAGCGCGTCAGGGCAGGGCGGGCGCGGCGACGCCGTGCGCGTCTGCGACGGCCTCGTCGAGGCTCATTCGGCGGCCGACCTCGAGCGCGGCCTCCAGTTCCTCTTCGGCCAACGTATGCCGTATCGCGGCGAATGTCTTGTTGCGCGCGAGCGCCTCGGCGGGTTGGAGCACGCCTCCGCTGGCCCGCCTCAGCACCTCGGCTGCTCCGAGCAACCGCGCTCCCCGAGCCGAGTCCCCTGACCTCACGGTGACGAGTGCGAGCCCCTCGCAGCACCACGCGCCGGTCTCCACGAATCCGAGGCTCCGTACGTACTCGAGCCCCTCGCTCAGCTGGCTACGGGCTTCTGCCAGCTGGCCCTCGTGCACGGCACCCATGCCGAGCCGCGCCAAACAGAGTGCCATGACCTCGTGTTCGTCGATAGCGCGGGCCAGCTCGAGCGCGCGGCCGCCGACGTCCCGGACAACGGAGTACCGTCCGCCGTGCAGCGCGGCCTCGGCGAGAATGAAGAGCGCGATCGCCTCGAGCCAGCGGCTCCCGGCCTTCCGCGCCACAGCCACCGACTCGTCGCAGTATGCGCGGGCGCGACTGTAGTCGCCTGCTCCTGCTTCGAGTGTGGTCAAGACGTTGAGGGACGTAGCGAGCGCGAACGGCGGGCCAACGGCGCGTGCGACCGCGATGCTCTCTTCGGCGAGCGGCCGAGCGCGCACGAAGTCGCCCGCAAGCCGGGCGAGCAGCGCCGCTCCTGCAAGTGCCATCGCGCGAACCGGCGGCGCGGCGGGCTGCGGCACGGCGAGGGCCTGCTCGAGCCAATCGAGGCCCTGACGCCGGTAGCCGCGGATCAACCAGTACCGGAAGAGGTCGATAGCCAGCGGTAGAGCCAGCTCGGCCTTTCGGGCGAGAGCCCACTGTAGAGCGGCGTGCAGGTTGTCACGCTCCGAATCGATGATCCCAAGCGCCTGCTGCTTTCGCCGGGCGGTGTCGTGCTCGTCGTCCACGCGCTGGCACCTCGCGACCTCCAGGAAGTGCTCTGCGTGTGCACGGCGGAGCTCCTCAGCCGCGCCCGAGCCCTCGAGTTTCTGGGTCGCGTATTCGCGGATCGTCTCCAGGAGCCGGTAGCGGGTCACGCCCTCCCGCGTTTCGGCGATAACAAGCGAGGTTTCGACCAGACGCCCAACAAGCTCCAGCGCGCGCCCTTCCTCGCCGTCCAGGCAAACCGCGCCGACGCCCTCCAGAGAGAAGCCTCCCGAAAAGACAGAAACTCGGGCGAGCAGTGTGCGCTCGTCAGCGGCGAGGAGTTCGTAGCTCCAGTCCATCGTCGCGCGGAGGGTCTGTTGGCGCGGGTTGACGATCCGTCGCCAGGAGCGCAGGAAGCGGAAACGGTCATCGAGTCGGGCGGCGATCTCGTCGACCGACAGCACCTTCGCGCGCGCGGCGGCGAGCTCGATCGCGAGCGGTAGGCCGTCCAGCTCGCGGCAGATCCGCGCGACCGTTGCCAGATCCTTACCGCCCACGGCCAGATCGCGCCGCGCCGCGCGCCCACGGTCGAGAAAGAGCCGGACGGAAGCGAACCGCTCGACGTCCTCCGCCGGCACGGCTTCGGTTGGCGTCGGCAGCGGCTCGACCGAATAGTCGAGCTCGCCAGGGATGCCGAGCACAACTCGGCTCGTCGCCAACACGCGAACCTCACTACAGGCGCGGAGGACCTCGTGCACCAGTTCGCCGCACGCCTCCGACAGATGCTCGCAGTTGTCGAGGATGAGCAGGAGCTCCGCTCTGCGAAGGTGATCGAGGAGTCCATCCAGAGCGGGCACGTCCGGCCGCTCGGCAATACCGAGCGCCACGCCGACTGCGGTCGGCACGAGTGCGGGGTCGGCCACGGCCGTCAGATCGACGAGCCAGACGCCGCCGGGCCAGATCCCGAGCTGATGCGATGCCTCCTCCAGCGCCAGCCGGGTCTTTCCGGCCCCGCCCGCGCCGGTCAACGTGACGATGCGGTGCTCGCGCAGCAAGACCTCAAGCTCAGCGACCTCCTGCTCGCGCCCGACGAAGCTCGTCACCTGCGCTGGAAGGTTGTGGCGCACGTCGGCGGGGGCTGCCTGCGGAATCTCATGGCGGAGCACGGCACGCTCGAGCTCTTGCAAGTCCTCGCTCGGATCGAGGCCGAGCTCCTCCGCGAAGAGCGCGCGCGCGCGCTGGTAGGCGGCCAGCGCATCCGCTTGGCGCTCGCAGCGGTAGAGAGCGAGCACTAGCTGGCGCCAGAGACGCTCTCGCAGCGGCTCGGCGGCAACGAGGTGCTCGAGCCGGGGGACCAGCTCGGCATGACGGCCGAGAATGAGCTCCGCCTCGATCCAGTCCTCGAGGCACATGAGGCGAAGCCCTTCGAGGCGCTGGGCCTCGAGTGTAAGCACGCCGCTGTCCCCCACGTCGGCGAGCGCGCGTCCTCGCCAGAGCGCGAGCGCGGCGCCGAGTCGATCGGCCGCCAGTCCCGCGGCGTCGCGGGCGAGGGCAGCGCGACCTTCACGCACGAGCTGGTCGAAGCGGTAGACGTCGAGCCCAGCCGGCTCGACGGCGAGAACGTACCCCGGCGAGCGCGCAACGAGTGTGTCTGTCCCTAGCACAGAGCGGAGGCGCGAGACGTACGCTCGCAAGGTCTTCGCGGTGCCGGCCGGCGGATGACCGTGCCAGAGCTCCTCCGTCAGCCGGTCGGTCGACACCACCCGACCGGGCTCGAGCAGCAATAGGGCTAGAAGCGTCCGCTGCCGACGGCCGCCGAGCGGCAGCAGCTTCCCTTCCCGCACAACCTCGACGGGGCCGAGCAGCCGGAACTCGGTTGCCGCACCGTTCGACACCGCCATCGCCCCTTGCATTCATAACCGCAAGCGCCATCACGCGCAAGAACGACGTAGACCAGTTTGGCTCACCGTCAGGGACGCCCTTGAACGGGTAGCCCGTTTAGGAGCTTCGTTGTCTCGTCCGACAGCACCCAGGCAAGGGTGCATCTATGTCACGTGCTATCCAGCTCAGAATGCCGCGAAACGGCGTGTTCCGATGGGCTGGGGTAGGCGGCCTTGCAGCAATTTAGAGCGAGGCCGTGACGTCGCTCGTGGGCGAAGGCCCTGCTCAAGTTCGATCATGCGGCCGAGGCGGAGCAGGGTGGGGATTTCGTCAACCGGCCCCACGAACGACGACACTCTCGTGGCACGTGCACGATCGGCGATCGAACCCTCCGCCCTCGTAAGCAACCGCCTTTCTGAGCTACCGATCACGCCGAGGGCCACCGCGGTCTTTCGCTCAACCAAGCGGTTCGGACCGAACGCGACGTTCTCTGACGGCCCGCCGCGAGCTCGATCCTGAGTTTGCGTGATGCCCGGGTGATGCACGCACGTGCGAGGCGTCCTGTACCCCAGAATGGGAAAACCCTGCAAATCGCAGGGTTTTCCTTTAGCAGGCCTCTAAGCCGGATTCTGTCTTGGGTGACCATCTCTCTCGGCCGCCGCTCTCGCGACGGCTCTAGCGGTGTACCCGGCTCCTGGGCGGGCAGCCTGCGGAGCCTGTTTCACCTTGCACCGGACGGGGTTTG
>JACCZA010000264.1 GCA_013696185.1 Actinomycetota bacterium | reverse complement strand
AGGCCTGGGAGACCGCAGAGCTCCTGGAGCCGTACGCCGAGTGGGCGGGCCTCGCCAGCGTGTTCCTGCTCAAGGGCTTCGGGCGCGGCCTCGTCCCCCTGCCGACGGGGCACGGCGCCCGCGGGCGCTACGCACGACTCGCCCCAGGATAGCCGCCGCGCGCGCGGGCTCGGGCTCCTTCGCTCCCGCCGCCGACCTACACTTCCGCATGGCGATCGATCCTCGGCGCATCGCGATCCTCGGCACCGGCAAGATCGGCGAGGCGCTCGTGTCCGGCCTGCTCAGCTCCGGCTGGCGCAGGCCGGAGGAGCTCGCCGCGAGCTGCCGCCGGCCCGAGCGCGCCGAGGAGCTGCGCGAGCGCTACGGCGTCCGCACCGGGGTCTCGAACGCCGAGGCGGCCGCGGGCTCGAGCCTCGTCGTGATCGCCGTCAAGCCGCAGGACATCCAGGCGCTCCTCGGCGAGGTGGGCGGGCTCGTCCTCCCCGGGCAGACCGTGCTCTCGATCGCCGCGGCGATCACGACCTCCTCGATCGAGCGGCACCTCTCGGCCGGCGTGCCCGTCGTGCGCGCGATGCCGAACACGCCGGCGACGGTGCACGAGGGCATGGCCGGGATCTGCGCCGGCGCGCACGCGGGCGACGAGCACCTGGCCCTCGCGGAGGAGGTGCTCTCCCACCTCGGCCGCGTCGTCCGCGTGCCCGAGCGGCTGATGGATGCCGTCACGGCGGTCTCCGGCTCCGGGCCTGCGTACTTCGCCCTGCTGGCCGAGGCGATGATCGAGGCCGGGATCCTGCTCGGCCTGTCGCGCGAGATCTCGACGCAGCTCGTCGTGCAGACGATGTTCGGGACGGCCAAGCAGCTGCGCGACGAGCACATGCACCCGGTCGAGCTGCGCGAGATGGTCACCTCCCCCGGCGGGACGACGATCAGCGCCATCCGTGAGCTGGAGCGAGCCGGAGTGCGGGCGGCGTTCCTGAACGCGATCCAGGCTGCGATGGATCGCTCGCGCGAGCTGGCCGTGGAAGAGCTGTGAGTCCCCCGGACTTCACGACAGCGCCCGATCCGGAAGGGGCGGCGATGTCGGCGGCACAGGAGCTGATCCGGGTCGCGCGGGAGGGCGGGCACATCGCGCTCTCGGGCGGAGGGACCCCCAGGCGCGCGTACGAGCTCGCCGCGGAGCTCGAGCCGCGCTGGGACGGCGTCGAGCTCTGGTGGGCGGACGAGCGCTGCGTCCCGCCGGAGCACGAGCTCTCGAACTTCCGCCTCGTCCGCGAGACGCTCCTCGACCGGCTCGAGCGCCCGCCGCGGGCGGTGCACCGGATCCAGGGCGAGCTGGAGGCCGAAGCGGCAGCGGCCGCCTACGAGCGCGAGCTCGCGGGCGTCACGCTCGACCTCGCTCTGCTCGGCATCGGCGACGACGGCCACACGGCCTCGCTCTTTCCCCATGCGCCGGAGCTCGCCGAGAGCGAGCGGCTTGCGGTGGCGGCGGAGCCGCGACACGAGCCCTTCGTCGACCGCGTCACCTTGACCCTGCCGATGCTCCGCGCCGCGCGCGCCGTCGTCTTCCTCGTCGTCGGCCGGGACAAGGCGGAGGTCGTGCCGAAGGCCTTCCGGGGCGATCCCGATCCGGCCACGCCGTCCAGCCTCGTCCGCTCGGAGACGGGGAGAACCCTCGTCGTGCTCGACGAGGCCGCGGCGCGCATGCTGTCCTCCTGAGCAATATATTCGCGCGGTGACGACGAACGGCGTCCTCACGATCGACCGGCCGGAGCAGCTGAAGGCGCTCGGGCACCCGCTTCGACTGCGCGTGCTGGAGGTGCTCGGCGAGAGCGAGGAGGAGCTCACGAACCGGGAGCTCGCGGTCAGGCTGGGAGTCGATCCGGGCCACCTGCACTTCCACGTGCGCATGCTCCTGAACTCCGGCCTGATCGCGCTCGTCGGCGGTGCCCGCGGGCGGGAGAAGCCCTACCGCGCCGTCGCCACGCACATCCGGGTCGCCCCGGCGCTGATCACGAGCGGGGCCGCCGACGAGGCCCGAGAGGCAATGCTCGACGAGGTACAGCGGGGCTGGACGAGCCACGCCGGCGAGGGGCGCTTTCGCAGCGCGCAGCTGACGATCCGGATCGACCCCGAGCGCGTTCGAGAGCTGTGGGCGAGCTTCGTCGACCATGCGGAGACCTTCGAGGACGCCGAGCGCGAGCCGCTGCTCCTGACGCTCTTCGTCCACCCGCAGAGCACGGGCTCGACCTCCGAGCCCTCGTAGCTGCGGACGCTCGACGCGGGAAGGGGCTGCGGCTAGCGGGCGGGGGGCAGGAGCCTCGACTCGAGCTCGGCGGCCATCGAGCGGCGACCGGCGAGGGCCTGCAGCACGAGCACCGTGTCCGCCACCGGGATGTCCTCGAGGTACTCCTCCCGCTGCTCGAACGACTCGAGCACCGACTCGACCGCCTCGACGTAGCCGAGCGGATCCTCCGCCGCGATCGTCGCGAGCGCGTCCCCCACCGGGGCAGGAAAGCCGTCGTGCGTGCGGAGGCCGTCCGCGAGCGGCCGCGCCTCGGTCCAGCGCCCGAGCACGAGCAGCGCGAGGCAGGCCGCGTAGCGGCCGATCGGCGACTCCGCCTCCTCGGCTCCGAGCCCGAGCGTCCATTCGGCCTCGCCCCGGGCCCCCGCGGCGTCGCCCGCGAGGAGTCGCGCCTTGAGCGCGCCGATCGGGCGGCCCCAGCTCCCGGCCGGCGCGCCCTCGAGGCTCTCCCGGTAGCGCTCGGCGGCCCTGCCG
>JACCZA010000257.1 GCA_013696185.1 Actinomycetota bacterium | reverse complement strand
GAATGCCGTGCTCGAGCGCGTAGGCGAGCTCCTCGTCGCGCGTCCAGATGCGGTCGCGCAGCGGCGCGATCACGCGCACTCCCGGGTACTTGGCCGTGAACGCGAGCTCGAAGCGCAGCTGGTCGTTTCCCTTGCCGGTGCAGCCGTGCACGACCGCCTCGGCGCCGAGCTCGAGCGCGAGCTCCGCCACCGCCTCCGCGATCACCGGCCGCGAGAGCGCCGAGATGAGCGGATAGCGGCCCTGGTAGAGCGCGTTGACGAGGAGTGCCTTCGCGACCTGATCCCGGGCGAACTCCTCGCGGCGGTCGAGCAGGATCACGTCGTCCGCTCCGGCCAGGCGGCCGCGCTCGATCGCCGGGCCGAAGTCCGTCGCCTGGCCGACGTCGACCAGCACCGCCACGACCTCCTCGAAGCCGTAGTCCTCCTTCAGCCACGCGATCGCGCAGCTCGTGTCCAGCCCGCCCGAGTAGGCGAGCACTGCAGTGCTCATCAGGTGTCTCCTTCCAGATGATGACGAAAGTGGTCGGCCAGCTCGGCGCCGCTCAGTCCCTCGCGCGCGGCGACGAAGATCGTGTCGTCGCCGGCGACCGTCCCGGCGACGTCGGGCAGCATCGCCTCGTCGATCGCGCGGGCGAGGGCGTTGGCGGTGCCGGGCGGGGTCTTGAGCACGACGAGGCTGCCCGTCGGGGCGAGAGAGACCGTGGAGCGGCGAAGAGCCGCCGTCAGCTCCGACTGCCTGCTCAGGTCGGCAGCGCCGGGCAGCGCGTAGACGAGGCGTCCCTCCGCGCCGCGCACCTTGACGAGCCCGAGCTGTGCGATGTCCCGCGAGACCGTCGTCTGCACCGCCTCGTAGCCCGCCTGTCGTAGCGCCTGGGCGACCTCCGCCTGCGTCGAGAGGGGGCGGTCCTGGACGAGGCGGAGGATCGCCCCCTGGCGCTCGAACTTGTTCATGCCAGGATCTCCCCGAGAAGTGCCAGGCCTTGCGCAGCCTCGTCGCTCGTCAAGGTCAGCGGCGGGGTGAGGCGCAGCACGCGCTCGCCCGCCGAGCCGACCACGAGGCCGTGGCGTAGAGCCTCCTCGAGCACCTCCGCCGCCGGCCGGTCGAGCTCGGCCGCGAGCAGCAGGCCGCGCCCGCGCACCTCGGTCACGGCCGGCAGCCCCGCCAGGCCGAGGGCGAGCTGCTCACCTCGCTCGCGGACGTTCTCCAGCAGAGCGGGCGTCAGCTCGTCGCAGACCGCGCAGGCCGCTGCGCAGGCGACCGGGTTGCCGCCGAACGTGCTGCCGTGATCGCCCGGCTCGAGACCCGCAGGCGCTGCATCCGAGACGAGCAGGCACCCGATCGGCAGCCCGTTCGCGAGCCCCTTCGCGAGCGTTACCGCATCCGGGCGCACGCCGAGCTGCTCCCAGGCGAAGAAGCTGCCGGTGCGGCCCGTGCCCGACTGGATCTCGTCGAGGACGAGGAGCGCGCCCCGCTCGTCGGCGAGGCTCCGAGCCGCCTCGAGGAACTCCGGCGAGAGCGGGTGGATCCCGCCCTCCCCCTGGATCGGCTCGAGCAGGATCGCCGCGGTGTCGTCGCCCACGGCGGCGGCGAGCGACGCGACGTCGTTCGCGCGTGCGAACGACGCGCCGGGAACGAGCGGCTCGAAGGCAGCGCGCTTCGCCGGCTGCCCCGTGACGGCGAGCGCGCCGAGCGTCCGTCCGTGGAAGGAGCGCTCGAGCGCGACGAGGCCCGGTCGCCCGGTCGCCTTGCGAGCCCATTTGATCGACGCCTCGACGGCCTCGGCGCCCGAGTTGCAGAAGAACGCGCCGGCTCCGCCGAACCGCTCGGACAGCCTCGCCGCGAGCTGCTGCATCGGCTCGGTCCAGAAGAGATTCGACACGTGCCAGAGCGCGTGCAGCTGGCGCTCGGCGGCGGCGAGCGGCGCGGGGTGGCAGTGGCCGAGCCCGACGACGGCGATCCCGGCGAGCAGGTCGAGGTAACGCACGCCGTCGGCGTCGAAGAGCCAGGAGCCCTCCCCGCGCACGAACGTCACGTCGTGCCGGGCGTAGGTGGCGAGCACGGGGGAGGGCGAAGCGGCGGCGCTCACGCCTGCACCGCCGTCGCGCCGATCTCGGCCCGCACGCCGAGCCGCGCCGCACTGACG
>JACCZA010000243.1 GCA_013696185.1 Actinomycetota bacterium | reverse complement strand
GGCCCACGATGTGCGGGCGCACGTCGAGGCCCTCGCGGCTGCGGCGGCGGTCGAGCGCGGGGTGGGGGAGTGAGGATCGAGCTCGCGGGCCTGGAGCTCACCGGGCACCACGGCGTCCTCGAGGAGGAGCGTCGGCGCGGCCAGCGCTTCGTCTTCGACCTCTGGCTCGAGCTCCCAGACGCGCGAGCTCACACCGATCTGCTCGCGGACACGATCGACTATCGCGACGCCGTCGAGGTCGTCCGCTCGGTCTCGAGCGGCAACCGGTTCGCCCTGCTCGAGGCGCTCGCCGCGGCGGTCGCAGACGCCCTGGTCGAGCGCTTCGAGCAGCTCCAGCGCGTCGGCGTGCGCGTGCGCAAGCCGGACGTCGTGCTCACCGCGCCCGTCGACTACGCGGCGGTCAGCGTCGAGCGCGAGGGGCTGCGGTCGTCAACGTGAGCGTGTACCCGGTATCGACGAGCGAGGCGCTCGCGGGCAGGAAGACGTCAACGTAGACGGCGCGGCCGGCCCGGGTTCGGTTCGTGACCTCGACGGTCTCGCGCCCCGAGCCCCGCACGGCGCTCTGGCCGAGGAGCGAGCCGCGGCGGCTCTGACCCCTCGCGTGCACGGTGACGGTGCCCGAGTCCCAGACCTGGAGGTCGGCGTCGCGGCTCGCCCGCACTGTCGCGACGAGGCGGCGGCCGGGGGGGAGCCACGCGCGGTAGACGTCCTCCGGGTCCTCGCTCGAGTCGAGCCGCGCCGCGATCGAGGCATGTCCACGGCCGGGCGCGGTGAGTGCGCGCTTGGCGGTCCTGAAGAGCCCGCCCGCGCTCACCTGGACGACGTCGTCGTTCGGCTCGAGCGGGTCGCTCGCCGGCGCCGGCGCCGTCAGAGCGGCCGGCAGGTCGAGCAGGCCGAAGCCCGTGTCGAGGTCGCGGCCGGGGGCGCCGAGATCGCGCGCGGTGCGGCGGAGGAGCTCGACCAGCTGGGTCTTGTCGAGCTCGGGGCGCACGGTCCAGATCCACGCGGCGGCGCCCGCGACGATCGGCGCCGAGAAGCTCGTGCCGTCGACCGAGACGTAGCCGAACGCGGCGGCGGTGGACGGCACCGCGACCGGGATGTCCTCGCCGGGGGCCGCCAGGTCGACCGCGCGGGCCTGGGTCGAGAAGGCGGAGGCGCGGTCCTCGAGGTCGGTGGCCGCGACGGTGACCACGTGCGGGAGCCCCGCGGGGAAGCTGGCCGGGCTGCCGTTCTCACGCTCGTTGCCGACGGAGGAGACGACGACGAGGCCCCTGTCGAAGGCGTCGAGCACCGCCTCTTCCTCGAGGGGGTTGCGAAAGGTGCCGCCCAGGCTGATATTGACGACGCCGCGACCCATGGCCGCCGCCGCGTCGATGCCGGCGATCACCTCGCTGGCGCGCAGGCCACCGTCGGAGCTGACGTCGAACGAGCGCAGCGTCGCCCGCGGGTAGACGCCCACGATGCCGACGCCGTTCGCTGGCGCGCCGACCACGGAGCTCACCGCGGTGCCGTGAAACTCCGTGCGCCCGGCGAAGGTCTGCGCGTTCAAGGCGCCCGTGTCGGGCCGAGCGCTGAACTCCGGATGGCTCAGGTCGAGGCCGGAGTCGATCACCGTGACCGGGACCCCGGGTCCCGGGGGCTCGACGCGGTCCGCGCCGACCCGGCCGAGCCACCATTCCCGCGGCAGCAGCGGATCGCCGGCCGTCAGATGATCCGCCGCGGCGAGCGCGCGGTCGGGCTGCACCTCCTCCAGCGAGCCCGCGAGCGCGAGCGCGGGCACGAGCCGCTGCGCCGCTCGGCTCGGCACGCGCCAGATCGCGAGGCGCTCGGAGATCCGGCTGCCGCCCGCCGCACGCAGGAGCGAGGCGGCCCGCGCGTCCACGGGTCGGGTGAGCTGGACGAGGGCGTGCGGCTCACGGGCGAGCGAGTCCAGCTCGCGGGGGATCAGCGGCGCCGCGGCGGGCCGACTCGCCTTCGAGACCGCCCGAGCCGGAGCGACCGCGAGGAGCGCGCCCAGTGCGAGGATCGTCACGGCGAGGGCGCGCACGGGGCTCAAAGCTAGTGGCCACGCCATTAAGCTGATGTTATGCGTCGGGTCTACGTCGGCCTCGGCGCGAATCTCGGCAGCCGCGAGCAGACCATCCGCCGCGCGCTCGAGCTCCTCCACGACGGATTCGAGACGCGCGTCGTCGCCGTCTCGACCCTGCGCGAGACCGACCCGGTCGGCCTCTCCGAGCAGCCACGCTTCTTGAACGGTGTCGCCGTGCTCGAGACCTCGCTCGAGCCGGGGGAGCTGCTCGATCGTCTGCTCTCGGTCGAGCGCTCGCTCGGACGCACCCGGGACGGTCCGCGCTTCGGACCGCGGACGATCGACCTCGACCTGCTGCTCGCCGGCGACGCGGTGCTCGAAGAGCCGGGGCTGACCCTGCCACACCCCCGCCTGCACGAGCGCCGCTTCGTGCTCGAGCCGCTGGTCGAGGTGGCCCCCGGCCTCGTCGTACCCGGGCGCGGGCCGGTGGCGGAGCTGCTCTCGGCGCTAGACTAGGAGGCCCGCAGGCGATCGGAGGCTGACCGACAATGTCCCATCTGGATGAGCTCGACGAGTTCGACGCCGAGCTGGAGCTCCAGCTCAAGCGCGAGTACACAGACGTGTTCGGCCTCTTTCGCTACTGCGTGCTCACCCAGGACGCGACGTATCTCTGCAACCGCCTCGATCTGCAGTACGCGCCGCAGCCGAGCTACCCGTTCTTCCACCTGAAGATGGAGGACGTCTGGGTCTGGGACAAGAACCGCCCGACGCGGATCATTCCTCGCGCGGAGGTGTACACCTCGAGCGATCTCACGGTCGAGGAGTTGCGCGGCGAGGGCGACGAGCCGAAGCTCACCGCCGAGGCGCTCGCCGAGCGGCTCGGCGAGCCGCTCCCGCGGGACGACGACCTGTAGTGCACCGTTCCGCAACTCCCTTGGACTGCGCAGGCGTCCCGGCACGCCTGGCAGCCGGCCACTCGCCGCAGCGGCAAGGGACTTCCGGGACGGAGCGCTAGGAGCTCTCACCGCGTGCTGCTCGCGGTCGACGTCGGGAACACGCAGACGGTCGTCGGCCTCTACAGCGGCGAGCGCCTCACCGATCACTGGCGGGTCGCGACCGAGCCGCGTCGCACGGGCGACGAGCTGGGGGCGATGCTCGCCGGCTTCTTCGACCTCGGTTCGGTCTCGGGCGTCTGCCTCTCCTCGACCGTCCCGGCCCTGATCCGGGCCTACGAGCAGCTCTCGACGCGCTGGACCGAGGCGCCGCTCCTCGTGGTCGGGCCGGGAGTGAGCACCGGCCTCCCGATCCGGTTCGACGACCCGCGGGAGCTCGGCCCCGACCGCATCGCCAACGCCGTCGCCGCGAGCGCCCGCTACAGGCTGCCCTGCATCGCCGTCGACTTCGGCACGTCGACCAACTTCGACGCGATCTCGCGCGAGGGCGAGTTCGTCGGCGGCGTGCTGGCACCCGGCGTGGAGATCTCGATGGACGCGCTCTTCGCGCGCGCGGCCCGGCTGACGAAGGTCGACTTCGTCGAGCCTCCGACCGTGATCGGAAAGACGACGACCGCTTGTCTCCAGGCCGGGCTCGTCTACGGGTTCGCGGGCCAGGTGGACGGCGTCGTCGAGCGGATGGACGCCGAGCTCGGGGGGGGCTCCGAGGTGGTGGCGACCGGAGGGCTCGCGGAGCTGATCTCTCCGCACGCGCGCACGATCGGCCGCGTCGATCCCTTTCTCACGCTCGAGGGGCTGCGCCTCATCTGGGCCCGCAACTAGGGAACGCGGCCGCCCCGCGGGTTTGAGGAGCGCTCCCGCTGGCGATTCCCGTCAGGTACGCAGGTCCTCGAACCCCCTCAAGGAAGGCTTCTCATCATGTTCGTTCTCGCAGACATCGGCGACAGCGTGAATCGCGCGTTCGACACGTTCTTCGAGTGGATCCCGAATCTGCTCGGCGCCCTCGTCGTCCTCATCATCGGCTACATCATCGCCAAGGTCGTCAGCGGCATCGTGACCAAGGCGCTCCAGCGCGCCGGGGTCGATCGGACGCTCTCGGCGCAGCCCGCCGGCGGCCTCGTCCAACGGGTCACATCGAGCCCCGCCAAGCTCCTCGGCACGATCGCGTTCTGGCTGCTCTTCCTCGGAGCCGTCTCGATCGCGGTCTCGGTCTTGAACATCGAGGCGCTCGAGAACTTCATCGCGGCCGTCTACGCCTACCTCCCGAACGTGCTCGCGGCACTTCTGATCTTCATCGTTGCCGGTGCCGTCTCGGCAGGCGTCGCCGCTCTCGCGACCCGATTGATGGGTGGCACGGCGCTCGGCAAGATCGTCGCCACCGCGGCACCGGTACTCGTGATGACGATCGCGACGTTCATGATCCTCGAGCAGCTCGAGATCGCGCCCGAGATCGTCCGCATCACGTACGCGGCGCTCCTCGGGGCGATCGCGCTCGGCTCGGCTCTCGCCTTCGGCCTGGGCGGACGCGACGTCGCCCGGCAGCTGCTCGAGAGCGCCTATCAGAAGGGCCAGGAGAACAAGGAGCAGCTGGGCCAGGATCTCCAGCAGGGCAAGGAGCGGGCCAAGCAGGACGTCGAGGAGCAGCGCGCGAAGCTCTCGGAGAGCGGCGGCTCGCAGGGCCAGAGCGGTCCTGGGGCGCGCGTCGTGCGACCGGGCGAGACGAGCGCGTAGCACCCGGAAGCGGGGGGGGGGGGGGGGGGGGGG
>JACCZA010000266.1 GCA_013696185.1 Actinomycetota bacterium | reverse complement strand
GCAGACGATGTCGAAGAACTTCTCCATCCCCATGTCGGAGCCGAAGCCGCTCTCGGTCACGACGTAGTCGGCGAGCTTGAGCGCGACGCGGTCGGCGACGACCGAGTTGTTGCCGTGAGCGATGTTCGCGAACGGTCCGCAGTGGACGAACGCCGGCTGCCCCTCCAGCGTCTGCACGAGATTCGGCTTGATCGTCTCCTTCAGGAGCACGGTCATCGAGCCCGCGGCCTCGAGCTGCTCCGCCGTGACCGGCTCGCCGCCGTAGGTCTGGCCGACGCTGATCGCCCCGAGCCGGCGGCGGAGGTCGCTCAGGTCGGAGGCGACTGCGACGATCGCCATCACCTCCGAGGCTGCGGTGATGTCGAAGCCGGTCTGACGCGTGAAGCCGTTCGCGCGGCCGCCGAGCCCGACGACGATGTTCCGCAGGGCGCGATCGTTGATGTCGACGCAGCGGCGCCAGCTGACCGAGAGGGGGTCGATGTCGAGCTCGTTGCCGTGCAGGAGGTGCGCCTCGAGCATTGCCGCGAGCAGGTTGTTGGCAGCGCCGATCGCGTGGATGTCGCCGGTGAAGTGCAGGTTCAGGTCCTCCATCGGCACCACCTGCGAGTAGCCGCCGCCCGCCGCGCCGCCCTTGATCCCGAAGACGGGGCCGAGCGAGGCCTCGCGCAGGCAGAGGGCGACGTTCTTGCCGATGTGGCCGAGGCCCTGCGTCAGCGACACGGACGTCGTCGTCTTGCCCTCGCCCGCCTTCGTCGGCGTGATCGCCGTCACGTCGATCAGCTTGCCGTCGGGCTTGGCGGCGAGCCGCTCGAGCACCGACAGCGAGACCTTGCCCTTGTAGCGGCCGTAGGCGTCGACCTCGTCCGGCTCGAGTCCCGCCGCCGCGGCGACCTCGCCGATCGGTCGGAGGACCGCCTCCTGTGCGATCCGAAGCGACGAGGGCAGTGTCGTTGTCACATCCGGTCCTTTCGTCGTGGGGTGCGACGGAAGATACGAGTAATATATCTCCGTGGCCAGGGCAGGCTCAGCGCGGCTCCTCGCGCCGCCTGACGGAGACGTTGCCTCGCTCGCGGACCGCGCGTTCTACTCGATCCGGGAGTTGATCGTCTCGCTCGAGCTCTCACCGGGCTCCGTCATCAACGAGCGGGAGCTGACCGAGCGGCTCGCGATCGGGCGGACGCCCACGCGGGAGGCACTGCGCCGGCTCGCGCAGGAGAAGCTGATCGAGGTCTACCCGCGGCGCGGCATGTTCGTCACGAAGGTGGACGTCCGCGACCTCGCGCGCCTCTCGGAGGTGCGCGTCGCCCTCGAGCCCGAGGCGGCGCGGCTCGCAGCCGAGCGAGGCTCGGAGGACGATCTGCTCGGGATCCGCGACCTCCTCGGCGAGCTGGTCGTGCCGAGCGCGCGCGACGAGCGGGGACTGATCGACCTCGACGAGCGGATCCATCGCACGATCTACCGCTGCGCCCATAACGACTTCCTCGAGGCGACGCTCGAGGAGTACTACGCCCTCGCGCTGAGGATCTGGCTGATGGCGCTGCATCAGACCGGCGAGCTGCGGGCCGCGGTCTACGAGCACCGCGACCTGCTGGAGGCGATCGCGGCGGGCGAGGGCCGGGCGGCGGCGCAGATCATGCGCGATCACGTCCTGCACTTCGAGACGGCGATGCGCGCCGTGCTCCTCGAGACGTGATATATCAGCCATGTGACTGAGCTCTCGTCCCTGCCGCCCGCACAGGCCGTCGTGATCGGCGCGGGCATCGTGGGCAACAGCCTCGTCTCTCACCTCGCGGAGCTCGGCTGGACCGACCTCGTGCTCCTCGACAAGGGGCCGCTGCCGAATCCGGGAGGCTCGACCGGGCATGCCTCCAACTTCATCTTCCCGGTCGACCACTCGAAGGAGATGACCCAGCTGACGCTCGAGTCGATGCGCCAGTACCGGAACGCCGGCGTCTTCACCGAGAGCGGCGGGATCGAGGTCGCCCGCACCGAGGGGCGGATGCAGGAGCTGCACCGGCGCATGGCCTCGGCGAAGGCGTGGGGGATCGACGGCGTCAGGCTCCTGACGCCGGCCGAGGTGAAGGAGCTCGTCCCGTACATCGACGAGTCGGTGATCGTCGGGGGGTTCTACTCCCCGACCGTCGGGATCGTCGACTCGCTCCGCTTCGGCACGATCATGCGCGAGCGTGCCCAGGCGAAGGGCGCGCTGAGCGTCTTCGCGAGCACGGAGGTCGTCGGCATCGACGTCGAGCAGGGACGCGTCAGCCGCGTCCGGACGACGCGCGGCGAGCTCGAGACGGCGGTGGTCGTCGTCTGCTGCGGCGTCTGGAGCCCGCTCGTCGCGCGCATGGCGGGCGCCTCGATCCCCCTCACGCCGGCCGTGCACCAGATGATCGACGTCGGCCCCGTGCCGCACTTCAAGGACACGACGGGCGTGATCGAGTTCCCCATCGTGCGCGACATGGACACGAACATGTACGAGCGCCAGGACGGGAGCGGCCTCGAGATCGGCTCCTACGCCCACCGCCCGATCCTCCACGACCCCGAGGACCTGCCGTCGGTCGAGGCGGCGGCGCTCTCGCCGACCGAGTTCCCGTTCACGCAGGAGGACTTCACGCAGCAGCTGGAGGACGCGCTCGAGCTGATCCCCGACGTCCTGGGGAACGAGGCGGTCGGGATCAAGTACGCGATCAACGGGATCCTCTCCCTGACGCCCGACGGGCTGCCGCTCCTCGGGGAGACCCCGGAGGTGAAGGGGCTCTGGTCGGCGGCGGCCGTGTGGGTCAAGGAGGGGCCCGGGGTCGGGAAGTCGATCGCCGAGTGGATCGTGCGCGGGGAGTCCGAGATCGACCTCCAGTCGTCGGACATCGCCCGTTTCTACGACTGCCAGAAGTCGAGGGAGCACGTACGCGCGCGCTCGGCCGAGGGCTTCAACAAGACCTACGGCATCGTGCACCCGGCCGAGCAGTGGGACTCGAATCGCAACGTCAGGCTCTCGCCGTTCCACGCGCGCGAGGTGGATCTCGGCGCCGTCTTCTTCGAGACGGCAGGCTGGGAGCGGCCGCACTGGTACGAGTCGAACGCCGACCTCCTGGACGAGTACGGCGACCGCATCGCGCGCCGCGAGGCGGAGTGGGAGTCTCGCTGGTGGTCTCCGTTGATCAACGCGGAGCACCTCGCGATGCGCGACCGAGCCGCGATGTTCGACCTGACTGCCTTCTGCATCTTCGACGTCACCGGGCCCGGCGCGCTCGACGCGGTGCAGAGGGTGGCGATGCGCCGGCTGGACGTGGCCCCCGGCAAGATCGTCTACACGCCCGTGCTCTCTCCGAGCGGCACGTTCAAGAGCGACCTGACGGTGATGCGGCTCGGCGACGAGCGCTTCCGCGTCGTCACGGGCGGCGCGCACGGCATGGCCGACCTGAAGTGGTTCCGAGACCACCTGCCGGCCGACGGGAGCGCGCAGATCGCCGATCTCACGTCCGCGTTCACCACCCTCGGTCTCTGGGGGCCCCGCGCCCGCGACATCCTCTCGAGCCTCACCAGCGACGACGTCTCGAACGAGAGCTTCCCGTTCGCGACCTGCCGCACGATCGAGCTCGACTCCCTGCGCGTGCTCGCCTCGCGCATCTCGTACGTCGGCGAGCTCGGGTGGGAGCTGTACGTGCCGATCGAGCAGGGCGCGAAGCTCTGGGACCTCGTCTGGGAGGCCGGCCGGCCGCACGGCGTCGTGCCCGCCGGGATCGGCGTCTACGGCACCACGGGCCGGCTGGAGAAGTGCTACCGCGCCTTCGGCTTCGAGCTCGACGCCGACTACGACGTGATCGAGGCAGGCATGGCCTGGGGCACGGTGAAGGCGCCCGACTTCGTCGGCAAGGACGCGCACGTGCGGCACCGCGAGTCCGACCCCGTCGCGGTGCTCTGCACGCTCACCGTCGACGACCACAGCTCGAAGGACGGGACGAAGCGCTACATGCTCGGCCGCGAGCCGGTGCTGTCGAAGAGCGGAGAGCCGCTCGTCGACGCGCGGGACCGCCGCTCGTTCGTCACGAGCGCGGGTGCGGGCCCGTCGATCGGCAAGCACATCCTCCTCGCGTACCTGCCGCCGGAGCGCGCGGTCGTCGGCGAGGAGCTGCTGGTCGAGTTCATGGGCGAGCACTACCCCGTCACCGTCGCGACCGACGACTCCACCTCCGTCTTCGACCCGGAGAATGCGAGGGTGCGCTCGTGAGCCCGCTCGCGCCATGAGGATCCTCGTCGCGGTCAAGCGCGTCCCGATCACGGGCGGCCGGATCGTCCTCACCGATGACGGCCAGGCGATCCAGACGCGTCACCTCGGCTTCACGATCTCGCCCCACGAGGAGTGCGGGGTCGAGGAGGCGGTCCGGATTGTCGAGGCCCAGGGTGGAGAGGTCGTCGTGCTGACGCTCGGGCCGGCGGAGGCGGAGGAGCAGCTGCGGGAGTGCATGGCGATCGGCGCGGACCGCGGCATTCACCTCGTCAGCGACGAGGAGTGGGACGCTCAGGCCACGGCGGCCGCCCTCGTCGAGGCGATCCGTGCAGAAGCGCCGTTCGACCTGATCGTCTTCGGCAACGAGTCGGCGGACGCCGGCAACTACCAGGTCGGCATCCGCGTCGCGTACGCGCTCGGGCTTCCGATCGTGACCGGCCTGAAGGGCCTGGTCGTCTCCGACGGGCGAGCCCGCGCCGAGCAGGAGACCGCCTCCGGGCGAGATGTCTACGAGGTGGGGCTGCCGGCGATCGTGACGGTCAAGGAGGGACTGAACCTGCCGCGCTACCCGTCCGTGCCCGCGAAGCTGCGCGCCAACCGCAAGCCGGTGGCTGCGCAGGCGGTCGGGCGGCCGCCGTCGAGGCTCCAGAAGCTGCGCCTCGTCGTGCCGGCGGGCAGGGGCAAGCAGGCGGAGATCCTGGGGCGAGGCCCCGAGGCGGCCCCGGCGGTCGTCGAGATCATGCGGCGGCTGGGGGTCGCGTGAGGCGCCTGCAGTCGACGTCTGGAGCTCGCGCGTGAGCGTGCTCGTCCTGATCGAGCCGGACGACGAGCTCGCGCTCCAGGCGGTCACGCTCGCGCGCTCGCTCGGTGGGCCCGTGCAGGGCATCTCGATCGGCCCGGCGGATGCTCCCGTCGATGTGCTGCACGTCGCGCAGGTCGACGGCTCCTACGCCCCCGGCGCCTGGGCGGCGGCGGTCGTCCAGCTCGTCGAGCGACTGGCGCCGTCCGCGGTCGTGGCACCGGGATCCGATCGCGGCAACGAGGTGCTCGCGCACGTCGCGGCGCGCCTCGACCTGCCGCTCGCCGCGAACGTGACCGAGATGCGCGGCGACGAGGTGACGCGGCAGCGCTGGGGCGGCTCGCTGCTCGAGGAGGCACGCCTCGGCGAGGGGCTGAAGCTGCTGACGGCCGCTCCGCACGCGTTCGAGGCGGCGGCCGGCCGGGCCGGGGCGACCGAGTCCTTCGCGCCGGCTCTCGCCGAGGCCGACACCGCGGTTCGCGTCGTCGAGTCGGTCGGGGCGAGCACCGGCGGGATCTCCCTCGCCGAGGCGAAGGTCGTGGTCTCGGGCGGACGCGGCGTCGGGTCGGCCGAGGGATTCGCGGTGCTCGAGGAGCTTGCGGGGCTGCTCGGGGGAGCTGTCGGGTGCTCCCGCGTCGTCACGAGCGCCGGCTGGCGGCCGCACGCGGACCAGGTCGGCCAGACCGGCACGAAGGTGTCGCCCGAGCTCTATGTCGCCTGCGGGATCAGCGGCGCCACCCAGCACATCGCCGGCTGCAAGGGCGCGAAGAAGCTGCTCGCGATCAACGGCGATCCCGAGGCGACGATCTTCGCCCACGCCGACTACGCGGTGATCGGGGACCTGCACGAGATCCTGCCGGCGATCTCCGCCGAGCTGAGGAAGGCCCGAGCGGCATAGCCACGCTTGCCGGCGCCCTCGGTCTCGTGGCCGCGCTCGGCGTCGCGGGCCTGCTCTTCGGGCGGCGCGCGCTCTTCCTCGTCCGGCTCGTGCGGGCGGGCAAGCCGCTCGACCGCAGCGACGACATCGCGGGCCGCGTCCGCAACGAGGCGGTGATCGTGCTCGGCCAGCGCAAGCTCTTCCAGCGGCTCGTGCCGGGCGCGATGCACGCGCTCATCTTCTGGGGCTTCCTCGTCCTCTTCCCGACGATCGCGATGGCGCTGCTCGGTGCGATCGACCGCGACTGGACGATCCCCTGGCTGGGCTCGCAGGGCTGGTTCATGCTGCTCGTCGACGTCTTCGTGCTCGCGGTGCTGGCGGGCGTCGTCGCGGCGGTCTGGATCCGCAAGGTCGTGCGCCCGGCCCGCTTCCACGGCTCCCGCCTGCGCGAGGCCGACTTCATCCTCGTGCTGATCGCGCTGGTCGTCCTGACCCTCCTCGGCTGGCACGCGACGCGAATCGCCGCCGGGCTCAGCGAATGGCCGGCGCAGTGGTCGTTCCTCTCCAACGCGATCTCCCACCGCGTCGGTGGCGGGGCTCGCGTCCTCGAGCGCGTCTTCGTCTGGGCGCACGTGCTCGTGGTGCTCGGCTTCCTCGCGTACCTGCCGCACTCGAAGCACCTCCACATCGTGACGGCGGCGGTCAACGTCTTCTTCGGGCGCACGCGGCGGCGCGGCCGGCTCGAGCCGCTGCGCTTCGATCTGCCCGACGACGAGCTGCGCTTCGGCGCCGCCACCGTCGGCGACCTGACCTGGAAGGAGATGGTCGACACCGTCTCCTGCACGGAGTGCGGCCGCTGCCAGGACGTCTGCCCGGCGTACGCGACCGGCAAGGTGCTGTCGCCGAAGCTGCTGATCATGGGCATCCGCGATCAGTTGCTCGCCGAGGGGCCGGCTCTCCTCGCGGGCGGCGACCTGTCGCCGATCGTCGGCAACGGCGTCCCCGAGCAGTCGGTGTGGGACTGCGTGACGTGCGGCGCGTGCGTGCACGAGTGCCCCGTCTCGATCGAGCACGTCGACCACATCGTCGACCTGCGGCGCAACCTCGTGATGCTGGAGTCGAGCTTCCCGCAGGAGTCGGAGTCGATGCTGCGCGACGTCGAGCGCGTCGGCAATCCGTGGGGCAAGCCGCAGGGCGACCGGGCGCAGTGGGCGGAAGAGCTCGGCGTGCGGGTGATCGACGAGGGCGAGCCCGCCCCCGAGATCCTCTACTGGGTCGGCTGCGCCGCCGCGTACGACGAGCGGGCGCGGCAGGCCGCCGAGTCGACGGTGAAGCTCCTCCAGGCGGCAGGGGTGGACTTCGCGATCCTCGGGGCCCGCGAGGCCTGCACCGGCGACCCCGCGCGCCGCATCGGCAACGAGTACGTCTTCCAGTCCTACGCCGAGCAGAACGTCGCGACGCTGAACGGCGCGGGGGTGACGAAGATCGTCGCCAGCTGCCCGCACTGCCTGAACACGCTCGGAAACGAGTACGGCGACTTCGGGGGCGCCTACGAGGTGATGCACCACACGCAGCTCCTGGCCGACCTGCTGCGGGAGGGGAGGCTCGAGCCGGTGCCAGGGGAGGCGAAGATCACCTACCACGACTCGTGCTACCTCGCGCGCCACAACGACGTGCGCGACGAGCCGCGCCAGCTCGTCGCCGCGGTCGGTGAGCCGGTCGAGATGCCGCGCAACCGCGAGCGCACGTTCTGTTGCGGCGCGGGCGGCGCGCACATGTGGATGGAGGAGCGCGGCTCGCCCATCAACGAGGAGCGCGTGCGCGAGGCTGTCGAGACCGGCGCGGAGACGCTCGCGGTGGCTTGCCCGTTCTGCACCGTGATGCTCGACGACGGCGTGCGCTCGCTGGGCAAGCAGCTCCGCGTCGTCGACGTCTCGACCCTCCTCGCCGAGTCCCTCGAGCAGCGCGACCCGGCCTGATGCTCGTCGGTCTCGGCCACGTCGACCTCGTCTGTCGCGACCTCCCGCGCTCGCTCGCGTTCTACGCCGCCGTCTTCGGGCCGCTCGGCCTGCAGGAGCCGGCGCTCTTCGACGGTGAGCAGGGCGAGCGGATCCACTACCTGCGCTTTCCGGACGTCGGCTCGGGCTCGCTCGGCCTGCGGCAGGCCGGGACCGACCAGGCGTTCGAGCTGTACGCGCCGGGGCTCCACCATCTCGCGCTGACGGTGGCGACGGCCGGGGACGTCGACGAGGCGCATGCCGCCGCGGTCGCCGCCGGGGCGGAGGTGTTGCACGAGCCGCGGCTCTGGCCGCGGTACCACCCCGACTACTACGCCACCTTCTTCCTGGATCCCGACGGCTTCCGCCTCGAGGTGGTGTCCGCACGGGACGCGCGTCTGAGGCGACGCGTTTGACAAGCGTGGGACTCGTGTCCCACAATGTGGGCGCCAGTGGCCGAGGCGGGGACGCAAGCGATCGATCGCGCTGCGGCGTTACTCGTCAGCGTGGTCGAGTCGACGCACCCGCTCGGCGTCGGTGAGCTCTCGAGCAGCTCGGGGCTCCCGAAGAGCACGACCTCGCGGCTCGTCGGCGCCCTCGAGCGCCGGGGCCTCCTCCACCGGGCGGGCGATCGCCGCTTCTCGCCCGGCCCGGTGCTCCTGCGGTTCGCGCACCGCGACGCCGGCGCGAGTCTCGTGGAGCTCGCGACGCCGGCGCTGCGCACGCTCGCCACGCTCTCGGGCGAGACCGTCAACCTCGGCGTCCCGTCGTCGCTCGGTGTCGAGCACCTCGCGCAGGAGGAATCGCGCCACTTCGTCGGCGGCACGAACTGGATCGGCCGCCGCGTGCCCTACGAGGTGAGCGCGAACGGCAAGGTGCTGCGCGCCTTCGGCCCGTCCCGACCGCAGACGCGCGAGGCGCAGGCGATCCGCCGCCGCGGCTTCGCGACCGCCGTCGACGAGCTCGAGCAGGGGCTGTCCGCGGTCGCGGCCCCCGTCTTCGACACCGGCGGCGACGCCGTGGCCGCCCTCTCCATCTCCGGGCCGACGATCAGGCTCGCCCGCGACCGCATCGCCGAGCTCGTGCCCGCTCTGCTCGAGCAGGCCCGGCTCGTCTCGACGCGGCTCGGCAATCACGACCAGCGAGGTGCCGCATGACGCACGAAGAGATCCTGCAGGGCCTGTACGACTTCACGCTCGTCGGGAACGCGCCGGAGGTGCGCGACCTCGTGAACCAGGGCCTCGAGGACGGGATCGGCCCCGAGTCGCTCCTGTACGACGCCCTGATCCCGTCGCTCGAGGAGGTCGGCGCGCGCTTCGAGCGGGGCGACTACTTCGTCCCCGAGATGCTGATCGCGGCGCGCGCCATGCAGGGGGCCCTCGACATCCTTCGCCCGCTGCTCGCGGAGACGGGCGCGAAGCCGGTCGGCACCTACGTCATGGGCACCGTCAAGGGCGACGTCCACGACATCGGCAAGAACCTCGTCAACATCATGCTCGAGGGCGCCGGCTTCACCGTCTTCGATCTCGGCGTCAACGTCGCCCCCGAGACGTTCGTGCAGCAGGTGCAGGAGCATCAGCCCGACGTCGTCGGCTTCTCGGCCTTCCTGACGACGACCATGCCGATGTTCAAGGCGAACATCAACGCGCTCGTCAAGGCGGGCATCCGCGACGACGTGATCGTGATGGTCGGCGGTGCGCCCGTCACGCAGGAGTACGCGACGGCGGTCGGCGCCGACGGCTACGCGGCCGACGCCTCGACGGCAGTCAGGCTCGCCAAGGACCTGATCGCCAAGCGGCGGGCGGCGGTTCCGGCTTGAAGCCGCTCGCGCTGATCGAGGCCGCCGTCAAGAAGCCGGTCTTCGGCTGCCAGATGTGCGGCCAGTGCGTGCTGCACTCGACCGGCATGACGTGCCCGATGAACTGCCCGAAGACGCTGCGCAACGGGCCGTGTGGCGGCGTACGTCCCGACGGGCACTGCGAGGTGAAGCCCGAGATGCGCTGCGTGTGGGTGAAGGCTGTCGAGCGGGCGCCGAGGACGCCGTGGGCGCACGAGCTCGACGACATCCGCGCACCGGTGGACAACCGCCTCTGGGACACGTCCTCCTGGGCCAACTACGTGACGAAGCGCGATCGCGTCGTGCCGGAGGGATGGCGTGTCGAGACTTGAGGAGGCGGTCCGTGCAGGCCGCCTCGTGCTCACGGCCGAGCTCCTGACCGTCGACTCCGGCGGGCTCGACGCCGTCCACGAGCGCTTCGCCCCGTACGAGGAGTGGGTCGACGCCGTCAACGCCACCGACAACACCGCCGCCCATGCTCATGCCTCGCCGCTCGCGGTCGCGATCGCGCTCAAGCAGCTCGGCATGGAGCCGGTGATGCAGCTCGTCTGCCGCGACCGCAACCGCCTCGCGCTCGAGGCCGAGATCGCCGGCGCCGCGCTGCACGGGATCGAGAACATCTGCTGCCTGACCGGCGACGACGTCACCGCGGGTGACGAGCCCGAGACGCGCCGCGTCTTCGACCTCGACGCGATCCAGCTGCTCGTGACGGCGTCCGCGCTCGCCGGCGGCCGCTATCTCTCCGGCCGTGCGATCGACCCTGCCCCGCACCTCTTCCTGGGAGCTGTCGAGAATCCCGCGGCGCCTCCCGTCGACCACCGCGTCGCCCGAGCGCTCAAGAAGGTGCGCGCCGGAGCCCGCTTCCTCCAGCTGCAGGTCGGCTTCGAGCGCGAGCCGCTCGAGCGCTTCATGGCGCAGGCAGTCGCCACGGGCCTGGCCGAGCAGGCGGCGATCCTCCCCTCGATCTGCCTCGTGCGCTCGCCGAAGGCCCTGCGCTTCGTCGACGAGAGGGTGCCGGGGATCTCGGTTCCCGCCGAGCTGATCGCGCGGTGCGAGAGCGCCGCCGATCCCGAGGCCGAGTGCTTCGAGGTCGCCTGCGAGCTCGCAGACCACGCGCTCAGCCTGCCCGGGGTGCGCGGGCTGCACCTGATCAGCTTTCGCCGGGAGGCTGGCATCGCGCGGCTCTGCCTCCGACTGGGAATAGCCACCCGCGAGGAAAGGGAGATGAGTGGAGACCGTCCTCGAGTCGTCGTCTAAGACCGTCGTGATCGGCCCGGAGCGCCCGTTCTGCGTGATCGGCGAGCGCATCAACCCGACCGGCCGGAAGGCCTTCCAGGCGGAGCTGCAGCAGGGCGACCTCTCGCGCATCGAGGTCGACGTCGCCCAGCAGGTCGCGGGCGGCGCGGACATGCTCGACGTCAACGTCGGCGACCCGCTGGCGGACGAGGTCGAGCTGATGCGCCAGGCAATCCCGCTCGTCCAGGGGCTGACCGACCTGCCCCTCTGCATCGACTCTTCCGTGATCGAGGCGCTCGAGGCGGGGCTCGGCGCCTACCGGGGAAAGGCGCTCGTCAACTCTGTCACCGGCGAGGACGAGCGGCTCGAGGCGATCCTCCCGATCGTCGCCAGGTACGGCGCCGCCGTGATCGGCCTCGCCAACGACGACGAGATCCCGATGGAGCCCGAGCGGCGGCTCGAGGTCGCGCGCAAGATCGTCTCGGCGGCAGGCGATCACGGGATCCCTCCCGAGGACGTCCTGATCGACCCGCTCGCGATGCCGGTCGGCGCCCTGCCGAACGCGGTCACGCTCTTCGTCGAGACGGTCCGCCTGATCCGGGAGGAGCTCGGCGTGAACATGACCTGCGGCGCCTCGAACACGTCGTTCGGGCTGCCCGGGCGCGAGACGCTCGGCGGCGCGTTCCTCGCGCTCGCGGCGAGCCACGGCCTGACGAGCGCGATCATGGACGCCCGCTCGGAGGGGATCGTCGAGGCGGTGCGGGCGACGGACTTCCTGCTCGGCCACGACGAGTGGGGCGCGAGCTGGATCGCGGCCTACCGGCGCAAGCAGGCGGCCGCGGCGGCTTGAGCGCGACGGCGGAACCCGTGCTCGCCGAGGTGCACCCGGACCGGGTCCGGCTCGTCTTCAAGCAGGCCGAGGGGGCCACGAAGGAGACGCGGGTGCCGACCGGCACGACCCTGTTCGACGGGGCGAGCTGGAACGGGGTCGCGATCGACTCGACCTGCGGCGGGCACGGCACCTGCAAGAAGTGCAAGGTGCGCGTCGCCTCCGGCGAGCAGCCGATCTCGTCCGTCGACCTGCGGGCGTTCTCGCCCGACGAGCTCCGGGCCGGCTGGCGCCTCGCCTGCCGGGCCCCGGCGGAGGCCGCCCTCGTGATCGAGGTGCCGACCCTGCAGACGCGCCCGAAGGCGGCCCTCGTCGGGGTCGGCCGGCACGTGATCCTGCGGCCCGCCGTGCAGAAGCGCTACCTGGAGCTGACCGAGCCGACGCTCGAGGACCAGACGTCCGACCTCGAGCGCGTGCTCCAGGCGATGGACGACGTCGAGCCCCGCGTGCCGCTCGACCTCGTCCGCAGCCTCGGCAGGACGCTGCGCGAGGCCGACTGGAAGGTGACCGCCGTGCTCGTCGACGACGTCCTCGTCGACGTCGAGCCGGGGAACACGGCGCTCCGACGCCACGCGATCGCGTTCGACCTCGGCACGACCACGGTCGTCGCCACGCTGCTCGACCTCGAGACGGGCCAGCCCGTGGCCGTGCGCTCGATGCTGAACGCGCAGCAGCCGTTCGGCGCGGACGTGATCTCGCGCATCAGCGCCACGATGCTCGACCCGGAGGCGCTCGGCGTCCTCGGCGATCGGGCGCACGAGACGCTCATGCAGCTGACGCGCGAGGTGTGCGAGGAAGCGGGAGTCGGCACCGCGGAGGTGTACGAGATCGTCGTGGCCGGCAACGTCACGATGATCCAGCTCGCGCTCGGCATCGACCCCGAGCCGCTCTCGATGGCGCCGTTCACGATCGCCGCCCGGAGGCTCCCCGAGGCACGGGCTGCCGATCTCGGCGTCCACGTCCACGAGCGCGCCCCGGCGGTGCTCTTCCCGGCGCTCGGCGCGTACGTCGGTCCCGACATCGTCGCCGGCGTGCTCGCGACCGGGCTGACGCTCGACCGGCGCGTACGGCTCTTCATCGACGTCGGCACGAACTCGGAGATGGTGCTCGGGTCCTCGGCCCGCGCGCTCGCGACCGCGGCGCCCGCCGGCCCGGCCTTCGAGGCGGCGCAGATCCGGTGCGGCATGCGCGCCGCGGAGGGCGCGATCGAGGGCGTGAAGATCGTGGACGGAGAGGTGCAGCTCGCGGTGATCGGCGACGTCGCGCCTGTCGGCCTGTGCGGCTCGGGGCTCGTCGACGCCGTCGCCGAGCTCCTCGGCGCCGGCATCCTCGACCGCTCGGGCAGGTTCGTCCTCGGCTCCTCGGAGCGGCTCGCCAAGATCGGCGAGGAGAACGTCTACTACCTCTCCGAGGACATCTTCCTGTCGCAGCGCGACGTGCGCGAGCTCCAGTTCGCGAAGGCGTCGATCGCGACCGGCTGGACGATTCTCTGCAAGGACCTCGGCGTCGACCCGTCCGACCTCTCGCAGGTGCTCCTCGGCGGCTCGTTCGGCTCGTACCTGACCGCGGCGAGCGCGGTCAAGATCGGCCTCGTGCCGCGGCTGCCGCTGGCACGGATCGTCGCAGCGGGAAACGTCGCGGGCGAGGGCGCGAAGATCGCCGCCCTGTCCGTGACCGAGCGCGCCGCCGCCCAGGCCGTCCTCGACGAGGTCGACTACGTCGAGCTCTCGGGCCGCGGCGACTTCAACGACCTCTTCATCGATCAGCTGGCGTTCCCCGGATGACGACCGTGATCGCTGCCTGTGGTGCCCTGGCGCTCCACATCGACCGGATCGCGCAGCGGCGCGGGTGGGACGTCCAAGTGCGGCCTCTGCCGCCCGAGCTGCACAACCGCCCGGAGCGGATCCGCGCGGCTGTCGACGCAGCCGGAGGAGACGTCGTCGCCTATGCCGACTGCGGCACCCGCGGAGCGCTCGCCGGTCTGCCGAGGCTCCCGGGGGCCGACTGCTACGAGCTCTTCGGCGGGATGGAGCACGAGCGCGGCACCTACTACCTGACCGACTTCCTCGTGCGTGCCTTCGATCGCCTCGTCTGGACGGGCCTCGGCCTCGACCGGTACCCGGAGCTGCGCGACGACTACTTCCGCCACTACGAGCGCGTCGTCTGGCTCGCCCAGGACCCGACGCCGCGCCTGCGGCTCCGCGCCGAGGCCGCCGCCGAGCGGCTCGGGCTGCCGCTCGAGATCCGTGAGACCGGCGACGCCGGCCTCGAATCCGCCCTCGAGCAGCTCCTGAAGGGACGCGCATGCTGATCAACGAGCTGCCGAGGTACGACATCCTCGACGAGTCCTCGCTGCAGGAGCTCGAGCGAGGCTGGCGCAGGATCGTCAGCGAGCTCGGGATCGACTTCCTCCACGACGAGGCGCTCGCCGCGTTCGAGACGGAGGGGCAGAAGGTCGAGGGGCAGCTCGTGAAGCTCGACCCGGACTGGATCCTCCACCAGGTCGCGAAGGCGCCGCGGGAGTTCGACCTGCAGGCGCGCAACCCCGCGCGCACGATCCACATCGGCGGCAACCACATGGCCTTCGGGGCCGTCTACGGCTGCCCGTTCGTGCGCGAGGGGATCGAGCGGCGCGAGGCGACCTATGCCGACTTCCAGAACCTCGTCCGGCTCGCGCAGGCATTCCCGCAGCTGGACACGCCGGGCGGCACGATCTGCGAGCCGAACGACACGCCGCTCGACTCGCGTCACCTGGACATGGTCTACGCGCTGATGACGCTCTCGGACAAGCCGTTCATGGGCTCGGTCACGTCAGGCCCGAACGCCGAGGACACGATCGCGCTGACGGAGATCGTCTTCGGTCGCGAGTCGCTCGAGCGGACGCCGGCGACCATCTCGCTGATCAACGTCAACTCGCCGCTGCGCTACGACGACCGCATGCTCTCGGCTCTCCTCGCCTACGCGAAGGCCAACCAGGCCCTCGTGATCACGCCGTTCCTCCTCATGGGCGCGATGTCGCCGGTCTCCGTGGCCGCGACGCTCGCGCAGCAGGTGGGCGAGGCGCTCGCGGGCATCGCGCTCGTGCAGACGATCCGCCCGGGCTGCCCGACCGTCTTCGGCTCGTTCCTCTCGAACACCGATATGCAATCCGGCTCGCCGAGCTTCGGGACGCCCGAGTCCGCGGTGGGACTGCTCTGCACGGGCCAGATCGCGCGCCACTACGGGCTGCCGTTTCGCGGCGGCGGCGGCCTGACCTCGTCGCAGACGGTCGACGCCCAGGCGGCGTACGAGGCGGCGATGACGCTGTGGCCGACCTTCCTCGCGGGCACGAACTTCGTCATGCACGCAGCCGGCTGGCTGGAGTCGGGACTCGTCTCCTGCTACGAGAAGCTCGTCGTCGACGTCGAGCTCTTGCGGATGCTGCACCACGTGTTCGAGCCGCTCCAGATCAACGAGGAGACGCTCGCCTACGGCGCGCACCAGGAGGTGCTCCAGGGCGGCCACTTCCTCGGCGCCGCGCACACCCTCGAGCGCTTCCGCGAGTGCTTCTACCGGCCGCTCTTGTCGTCGACCGACAACTACGAGCGCTGGGCCCGGAACGGCGGCAAGGACGCGGCGGCGCGTGCCTCCGACGTCTGGCGCAAGACGCTCGAGGAGTACTCCGAGCCCGAGCTCGACGCGGGGCTGAAGGACGAGCTCGAGGCGTACGTCGACCGGCGGAGGAAGGAGCTCGGTGACTGAGCCGACGGCGGTCGGAGACGTGATGGCGCGCAACCTGCTGACGGTCGAGCAGAGTGCGACGCTCGTGGAGGTGGCGGCCGCGATGACCGCGCGGCAGGTCGGCGCGGCGCTCGTCGTGGCCGAGGGGCGGCTACGGGGGATCGTGACGGAGCGCGACGTGCTGCGGGCCGTCGCCTCGGGGAGCGTCGACGGGCACGTCTCGGGGTGGATGACGGCGGACCCCGAGACCGTGGAGGCGGACGAGAGCACCCAGCAGGCCGCGGTGGTGATGATCCACGGCGGCTTTCGGCACCTGCCGGTGCTCGAGGGCGGCAGGCCCGTCGGCATCGTCTCCATCCGCGACCTGATGCGCGTGGCGCTCGAGGACGTGAGCCCCCGTGGCGTCTGAGATGTTCGTCGACGGCGCGTGGACCGCGTCGGAGAGCGGCGAGACGTTCGTCGCCGACTCGCCCGCGACGGGCGAGGCGATCGCCGACATCCCGCAGGGGTCGCGCGAGGACGCACGGCGTGCGATCGCCGCGGCGAACCGGGCGGCGGGCGCCTGGGCCCGCCTGACGCCTTTCGCCCGCGCCGCCTCCCTGCACCGCGTCGCCGACCTGGTCGAGCGCCGGCGCGACGAGCTCGCGCACACGCTGACGCTCGACCAGGGCAAGCCGCTGCACGAGTCCCGTGACGAGGTCGAGGAGCTCGTCCAGTACTGGCGGAACGCCGCCGAGGACGGCAAGCGGCTCGAGGGCCGCCTCGCCAACTCGTTCACGCCCGGCAAGCGCGTGCTGCTCGTCCGGCGCCCGCGTGGCGTGATCGGCGTGATCACGCCGTGGAACTGGCCCTACACGATGCCCGCCGAGCTGATCGCGCCCGCCCTCGCGTCCGGCAACACGGTCGTTTGGACGCCGGCCTCGACGACCGCCGTGGCCGCCGTCGCGCTCGCGGAGTGCGTCGCCGAGGCCGACCTCCCGCCCGGCGTCTTCAACCTCGTCACCGGGCCGGGCTCGACGGTCGGTGACGAGATCGCCAGACATCCCGGCACGCACGGGGTCGGCTTCATCGGCTCGACCGAGACGGGGCGGAAGGTGGCCGAGGCGGCGGCGGGCAAGGCGATCGTCCTCGAGCTCGGCGGCAACGGACCGGTCGTCGTGCTGGAGGACGCCGACCTCGACCTCGCGGCCGAGGCGAGCGTGACCGCGTGCTTCATGTGCGCGGGCCAGAGCTGCACCGCCGGAGAGCGGCTGCTCGTGCACGAGGACGTCCGCGACGAGTTCGTCGAGCGCCTCGCCCGGCTCGTGGCGGAGCGCGTCGTGCTCGGCGACCCGTTCGCGGAGGGCACGACGATGGGCCCGCTCAACAACGCGGGCGTCGCGGACAAGATGGACGAGCACGTGGCGGATGCGCTCGGGCGCGGCGCCGAGCTGATCCACGGCGGAGCGCGGGCCGACGGCTTCCCGACGCGGCTCTACTGGCAGCCGACCGTGCTCGACGGCGTGCCGCCGGAGTCGCTCGTCGCGCGCGAGGAGACGTTCGGCCCCGTTGCTCCGGTCGTCGCGATCGAGTCGCTCGAGCAGGCGATCGAGCTCGCGAACGCCTCGCCGTACGGGCTCCTGTCTGCGATCTTCACGCGGGACCTGGCCCGGGGGCTCCGCTACGCGGACGCGGTCCGCGCGGGCTGGGTCAACATCAACGACTCGTCGAACTACTGGGAGTCGCACCTGCCGTTCGGCGGCCGCTCGGGCAGCGCGAGCGGGATCGGCCGCGTCGGCGGAACGGCGCCGATGGAGTCGTTCACCGAGCTCCAGACCGTCGTCGTCTCGTGACGTGGGACTACGTGATCGTCGGCGGCGGCTCCGCCGGCTGCGTGCTCGCCGCGCGGCTGACGGAGGATGCCTCGACGCGCGTGCTCGTGCTCGAGGCCGGCCGGAAGGACGCGTGGTGGGACCTCTACGTGCACATGCCGGCCGCGCTCTCCTTCCCGATCGGCAACCGCTTCTACGACTGGAAGTACGAGTCGGAGCCGGAGCCGTTCATGCACGGCCGTCGCATCTACCACGCCCGGGGGAAGCTCCTCGGCGGGTCGAGCTCGATCAACGGGATGATCTTCCAGCGCGGCAATCCGCTCGACTACGAGCGGTGGGGGCTGCCGGAGTGGGACTACGCGCACGTGCTTCCGTACTTCAAGCGGATGGAGACCGTCGACGTCGGCGCGGACGAGTGGCGGGGCGGGGACGGGCCCCTGCTCCTCGAGCGCGGCCCGGCCGACGGCCCGCTGTACGCAGCGTTCTTCGACGCGGTGCAGGAGGCGGGCTACGCGCTGACCGACGACGTCAACGGCTACCGGCAGGAGGGCTTCGCGCGCTTCGACCGGAACATCAGCCGCGGCCGGCGCTGGAGCGCGGCCCGGGCGTACCTCCACCCGGCGCGGTCGCGCCCGAATCTCGAGGTGCGCACCCGGGCGTTCGTCGAGCGGATCCTCTTCCAGGGGTCGCGCGCGGTCGGCGCGCAGGTCGGCGGAGAGACGATCCGTGCGGCCGAGGTGATCCTCTGCGGCGGCGCGATCAACTCTCCGCAGCTGCTGCAGCTCTCCGGTGTCGGCAGCGCGGCGGAGCTCGAGGGGCTGGGCGTCGAGGTGGTGCACGACGCGCCGGGAGTGGGCGAGAACCTGCAGGACCACCTCGAGGTGTACGTGCAGTGCTCCTCCAAGTTGCCGGTGACCGTCGCGCCCGCGTACAGGTGGCGCAGCCGGCCGGGCGTGGGGCTGCGGTGGCTGCTGTTCAAGGCCGGGCCGGGGGCGACGAACCACTTCGAGGCCGGCGGCTTCATCCGCTCGAGCGAGGACGTCGCCTACCCGAACGTGATGTTCCACTTCCTGCCGATCGCCGTCCGCTACGACGGCACGGCGGCGGGCGGGCACGGCTACCAGCTGCACGTCGGTCCGATGTACTCGGACGCGCGAGGCTCGGTGAAGATCGTCTCGACCGATCCGCGGGTGCACCCGGCGCTGCGCTTCAACTACCTCTCGACCGACCAGGACCGGCGTGAGTGGACCGAGAGCGTGCGCGCGGCGCGGACGATCCTGACGCAGCCGGCGCTCGCTCCGTTCAACGGTGGCGAGCTCTCGCCGGGAGCGGAGGTCGACACCGACGAGGAGGTTCTCGACTGGGTCGCGCGCGACGCCGAGACGGCCCTCCATCCGTCGTGCACGTGCCGGATGGGCACGGACGAGCAGTCGGTCGTGGATCCCTCGACGATGCGCGTGCACGGCGTCGAGGGGCTGCGCGTCGTCGACGCCGGCGTCTTTCCCTACGTCCCGAACGGCAACATCTACGCGCCCACGATGATGGTGGCCGAGAAGGCCGCCGACCTGATCCGCGGCAACACGCCGCTCCCGCCCCAGACGAGCGAGTTCTACCGCCATGCCGCTGGGTGAGCTGCGCGTCGGCGAGCTCCTCGCGGCGCTCGGCGAGCGAACGCCGACGCCCGCGAGCGGCGCCGCGACGGCGCTGACCGCGGCGCTCGCGGCGGCGCTCGTCGAGCTGGCCGGCCGCTTTGCCGAGGACGAGGAGTCGGTTGTGCGCGCGAAGGCGCTCGGCTCGCGTCTCGCCCAGCTCGCCGACGAGGATGCCGATGCCTACACGGCGTTCATGGCCGAGCGGAGCGACGCGAACCGCGCGCGGATCATCGCCGTCCCTGCCGAGATCGCCGCCCGCGCCGAGGAGGTGGCCGCTCTCGCCGACCACGTCGCCGGGCAGCTGGAGAGCTCGATCGTGGCCGACGCCAGGGCCGCCGCGGAGCTCGCGCGGGCCGCAGCGCGCGTGGGGGCGCTGCTCGTGGATGTCAACCACGCGTAGTCGCAGGGCGCCTGCCGGGCGCGACGGCGCCGGCGGCTGCTCGCTTTCGCGGCCGGACCGTGCGAAAATCGCCGGCGGCCCACCGAGGAAGGTTGTCGCATGCTGCCGATCTGCATCGCCGGGACGCGTCTTTCCGTCGACGAGGTACACCCACGTGGCCTTCGCTGAGACCGCGACCGTCCTGCCGCCGCCGCCGGTCTGGCCGGGCGAGCGCGTCGACCGCACGCTGAGGCCGCTGCTCGAGGCGGACGGCGTCTGGAAGATCTTCGGGCCGCGAGCCGACCGGATCCTCGGCTCGCCCGACGCGGAGCTCCCTCGCGCCGAGCTGCGGCGCAAGACCGGGTGCACGATCGCGGTCCGCGACGTGTCGATCAAGGTCTGGCCGGGCGAGGTCTTCGTCGTGATGGGCCTCTCGGGCTCCGGCAAGTCGACGCTCGCCCGGACGCTGATCCGCCTGATCGAGCCGACCGCGGGACGGATCCGGATCGGCGAGTGCGACGTGACCGCGGCACGCCCGTCGGAGCTCCGCCGGCTTCGCCGCGGAACGGTGTCGATGGTCTTCCAGCACTTCGGCCTGCTGGCGCACCGCCGCGTGATCGAGAACGTCGCCTTCGGGCTCGAGGTGCAGGGTGTGCCGAAGGAGGAACGGCTCGCCCGGGCGCGCGCGGTGCTCGAGCTCGTGGGCCTCGACGAGGTGGAGAACTCGTTCCCGGACCAGCTCTCGGGCGGGATGCAGCAGCGCGTGGGGGTGGCTCGCGCCTTCGCGGGCGATCCGGCGGTGATGCTCTACGACGAGCCCTTCAGCGCGCTCGATCCACTGATCCGGCGCGACATGCAGGACGAGATCTGCCGGCTGCAGATCGAGACCGAGAAGACGATGATCTTCATCACGCACGATCTCTCGGAGGCGCTGCGGCTCGGCGACAGGATCGCGCTCATGCGCGACGGCGCGATCGTGCAGCTCGGAACCCCGGAGGAGCTCGTCGCCACGCCCGCCGACGAGTACGTCGCGAACTTCGTCCGCGACATCCCGCGGACGCACGTGCTCACGCTCCGCTTCATCATGCGGCCCGCGAGAGACGGGGAGGCGCAGGACGGCCCGGCGCTCGACGTGCGGACGACGGTGCGCGACGCGATCCCGGTGCTCGCCGCGAGCGATTGCCTCGTGCGCGCCGTCGAGGATGGTCGCGTCGTCGGCGTCGTCGACCGCGCGATGGTGCTCGAGGCGATCGCAGGCGTCGGCGACTGAGGCCGGCGCCCGTGTCCGTCGCCACCGAGCGCGTCGTCCTCGCCCCGAGCGTCCCGCCGCGCCCGTGGTGGCGGAGCCGCCCCGGGCGGCTGGCGGGGATCGTGGCCGCGGTGCTCGTCTGCTACCTCCTGCTGCGGCGCGACTACGCGTGGCCGCTCTCGCTGCAGTGGAACTCGCTCGGCGGCTACCTCGACCGCTTCCAGATCTGGCTGCTCGACCAGCGCGGCGCCGAGCAGCCGAGCCTCGTCTTCACGATCTTCGACGGCGCCCGCGCCTTCGTCGACCACCTGGTCTCGTGGCTGAACGACGCCCTGCTCTGGCTGACCTGGGCCGGCACGGCGGCGACCGGCACCTTCGTCGTGCTCCGCTTCGGCGGCCTCCGCGCCGGCCTGATCGTGCTGGGCGCCTTCCTCACGTTCGCGGCGACCGGCCTCTGGGAGGAGAGCGTGCAGACGCTCGCGCTGATGCTCGCCGCAGTCGCCCTCTCGCTCTCTGTCGGGATGCCGCTCGGCGTCCTCGCCGGCCGCTCCGAGCGCTTCGCCAGTGCGATCACGCCGGTGCTCGACGCGATGCAGATCGTGCCCGCCTTCGCCTACCTGATGCCGGTCGTGATCCTGTTCTCCGTCGGGCCGGCCGCCGCCGTGATCTGCACGATGATCTACGCCGTCCCGCCTGCGGTGCGGATCACCGCGCTCGGCATCCGCGGCGTCCAGCCCGATACGGTCGAGGCCTCGAAGGCATACGGCGCGACGTCGCTGCAGACGCTCTTCAAGGTGCAGCTTCCGCTGGCGCGCCGCCAGCTGCTGCTGTCGGTCAACCAGACGATCATGTTCGGGCTCTCGCTGGTCGTGATCGCCGGCCTGATAGGCGGCCGCGGGCTCGGCGACGTCGTCACGAGCGGGCTCTACTCCAACGCCGCGCTGGCGCTGCTGGCCGGTGCGGCGATCGTGATCATGGCGATCGCGCTCGACCGCGCGACCGCGGCGATCGCCGACCGCACCGACCCGACTCGCCGCCACCTGACGAACGAAGGCCGGAAGCGCGCGAAGCTCGTCACGCTGGCGACGCTGGTCGCGATCGTCGCGATCGTGCTGCTCGCCCGCGCGCTCGGCGCGGCCGAGAGCTACCCCGACGAGTTCGAGACCGCGACCACTGTCTTCACCGCGACGATCCAGGACACGCTGCTGGACGGGATCCAGTCCGTGCTCGACTACATCCAGGACCCGACGTCGCTGATCTTCGGCATCACCGAGCCGATCGGCAACTTCCTCGTCAAGTACG